>DASUFX010000642.1:0-22606 GCA_036274355.1 Kofleriaceae bacterium
GATCATCACGCCCATCGCGTACACGTCCGACGCCGCGCTGGCGCGCTCGCCCTTGACCTGCTCGGGCGACATGTACGACGCGGTCCCGAGCAGACGGCCCTCCGTCGTCATCGACGAGTGATCGACGGTGCGCGCGAGCCCGAAGTCGGTGACCTTCGCGCGGCCCGCCTTCGTCAGCAGGATGTTCGCCGGCTTGACGTCGCGGTGCACGACGCCCTGCCCGTGCGCGTACGCGAGCGCCTCGGCGGACGCGACGAGCGCGGGCAGCACCTTCTCGGCGACCCCGTCGCGCCGCATCAGGCGCTCGAGCGAGCCGCCGGCGACGAGCTCCATCACGAGGTAGTGCTTCGCCCGCGACGAGCCGACGTCGAGCACGCGCACGATGTTCGGATGGTCGAGCCGCTTGGCGGTCTCGCCCTCGCGCTTGAAGCGCTCGATCGCGTCGTCGTCCTTGGCATGCGCTGCGTCGAGGATTTTCACCGCGACGTTCGGGCCGCCCTTTTGTTCGCCGACGTAAACCTCGCCGAAGCCGCCCTGGCCGAGCAGCTCCTTGAGCGTGTACTTGCCCACCTTCGAGCCAGTCAGCCGTTTGACGGAGGCGGACTTCGCGGGAGCGACCACGGCAACGTCATACACCCAAGCGGCGACGCGTGGGCGGGAGCGCCGCTAACGAGCCGCTAACCAGCGAGCAACGAACGATAGAGCTCGACCGCCCAGTCGAGATCTTCGAGCGTGACGTATTCGTCGGCAGCGTGCGCGTGACCGATGTCGCCAGGGCCGACAACGATCGCGTCGATGCCGCGTTCTTCGTAGAGCGCCGCTTCGGTCCAGAAGTCGAGCCCGCCGATCTTTTCGACAAACGGTTTCACCGCGTCGGCGAGCTTGTCGCATTGAAACGGCGCGTGATCGACCGAACCCGCGAGCACGATCTTCGGATCGACCGCGTGCATCGCTGCGGCGATGTCCTCGTCCCACTTCGCGCGATCGAAGCCGGGATACGGGCGCAGCGACCACTCGAGCTGACCGCGCTGCGGGATCACGTTGAACGCGACGCCGCCGTGAAGCGCGGCGATGTTGAGACAGATGCCGGTCATGCCCGCCGGGCCGTCGTGCAGGCGCGCGAGCCCGAGCCCGTTGATCGCGACGGCAAGCCGCGCGAGCTGGAGCAGCGGCTTTGGCATGTAGTCCGCCTTCGACGAGTGACCGCCTTCGCCCTCGAGCGTTGCGGTCTGGCCGATCACGCCGCGATGCCGGATGCCAGCCGTGCGCGCCGTCGGTTCGCACACGATCGCTTGCTTGACGTCCTTGGCATACTTCGACTGAAGGAACGCGTGCATCACGCGGCTACCGTGCTCTTCGTCGCCCGAGAACAGCACGCCCGCATTTGTCGGCTTCACCGCGTCGAGCGCGACGAGTGTCGCCGCGATCGCGCCCTTGGTATCGGCGGAGCCGAGGCCGTACAGCCTGCCGTTCTCGATATGCGGTTTCCACGGATCGCGCGACCAGCCTGCGTTCGCGGGGACGGTGTCGACGTGCGCGTTGATGATCCGCCGCGGCGTGCCCCAACGCGCGAATACGTAGGCACCGGGGCTTCCATCGGTGCGCTTCGCGTCGGCGACAATCACTTCGTCTGCGCCGCGCGCACGTAACAGTGGAGCAAGATGATCGCAGAGCCGGCGCTCGTCGCCGGCCTTGCCATCGGGTCCGGCTTGTTGCGTCGGGATCGCGACGAGCTCGGCGAGCAGTTCAGCGGCGCGGTTCACGCGCGCAGCCTATCACTCACGCCTGCACGACGGCGGCTCAACTACGCAGTCGCGGCTTCGGCGGCTACGCAGTCGCGGCTTCGGCGCCGGTGAGCGCGCGCCACGCTTCGTGCTTGCCGATCCTCGCGAGCGCTTGTGCGAGCAACGTCTTGCCCGGCTCGGTGCGATGCCACGTCGATGCACCCGACGGATGCGGCAACGCGATCACGTCGAACGTGTGACCGGCGAGCTCGCCGCTGCGCTTCTCTCCGATCACCTCGGTGAGCTTGTCGATGTCGGGGTAGAGTTGTGCGATCGCGAGCTTGCCGACAGGAATGATGAGGCGCGGGCGCAGGATCTTGATCTCGGCATGCAGGTGCTTGCTGCAGCGTTCGACCTCGTCAGGCGACGGTACGCGGTCACCGGTACCACCAGGTGCCTTGCCGGGAAAACAACGACACACCGCAGCCATGTAAACGCGACTACGAAATTCTTCTTCGTCGAGACCGAGGGTGGCAAACCACCCGAACATGGTTTTCCCTGCAGTCCACGCGAACGGTTTACCGGCAGGACCTTCCTTCACACCTGGCGCTTGCCCGATCAACATCACAGGCGACATCACAGGTTTGCCGGTCACGACCGGACCGATCATGTCAGGACATGCGGCGCATTCTCTGAGTTGCGCGACGTGTCGGCGGAGCTGGACTAGCGTGGACATCGAGCGCGACCACTATGGCGTACGACCCTGACGCTGGCACGCGCGGGAGTGGGTACAAGTGCCTGGAGATGCCACTGACCTAGATCACGGGCAGGGTTGCGGTTCACACGGTAAGATCGTCGACGTGAATACTCTCGAACACGAGCCTCTGATCAAGAGGGTCCTCGGTACGAACTATCTGCAACTCGGCCTGGCGAAGTTGCTCATCGAAGAGGATCCGCAGAAGGGCGCGACCGTTAAGGTGACCGTGAACGAGGGCGATACGCCGATCGAGGTAGAGGGCAAGGGCGTTGGCGTGGTCGACGCGCTCTACAGCGGATTACTTGGTCGGTACGCGCGCGAGTACCAATCGCTCAAGACGATCGAGCTTGCCAGCTTCGCGGTGGCGGCAGATGTCGAGACCAAGAAGGCGCAAGCCGGTGTGGACGCCGTTGGTCGCGTGACTCTCGACGTGCGCAACTCCGAGGGCCGGCACTTCACGTTCAGCCACGCATCGCGCTCGGTGATGACGTCGACCGCGTGTGCCGTGATTGCGTGCGTACAGTACTTCGTCAATGCCGAACGCGCGTTCTTGACGCTGCACAACGCGCGACGCGATGCACTTGCCCGCGGTCGCGAAGATCTCGTCGCGCGGTACACGGCCGAGATGGCGGAGGTCGTCGAGGCGACGAGCTACGCCGACGTGATCGCCAACATCCGCAAAGAGTTGGCTTAGCGATCGGTGATACGATGGCCCGGGTATGCAGCCGGGCACGGTCGTCGCGGGGAAATACCGCGTCGAACGCATTATCGGTCGCGGCGGCATGGGGCTCGTCGTCGAAGCGACGCATCTCGGGCTCGGACACCGCGTCGCGCTGAAGTTCCTCGCTGAAGGGATGGCGAGCGACCAGACCGCGCTCGCACGGTTTCGGCGCGAAGGGCAGGCCGCGGCGGCACTCAAGAGCGAGCACATCTGCCGCGTGTTCGACGTCGGGGTCGATGGCAAGACGCCGTTCATCGTCATGGAGATGCTCAACGGCACCGACCTCGCGCGACTTTCGAAGGTGCGTGCGCTCGACGTCCCGACCGCGGCGCTCTACGTCCGCCAGGCGTGCCTGGGCTTGGCCGAGGCGCATGCCGCGAAGATCATCCACCGCGACCTCAAGCCCGGGAACTTGTTCATCACGAGGCGCGCGGACGGCAGCGCGCTGATCAAGGTCCTCGACTTCGGCGTCGCGAAGGCGCCCGAGGAGAGCGACATCAAGCTGACCGGCACGTCGAACGTCGTCGGCTCGCCGGGCTTCATGTCGCCCGAGCAATTTCGCTCGAGCAAGACCGTCGACGGCAGGACCGACGTGTGGTCGCTCGGCGTGATCCTCTACAAGCTGGTGTCGGGCCGGCTGCCGTTCAAGGCAGACAGCTTTGCCGAGTTCGCGCTCGCGATCACGCGCGATCCGGTGCCGCCGCTGCCCGAGGCGTCGCCCGAGTTCGAGGCCGTGATCGGGAAGTGCCTCGAGAAGGATCCGGCGAAGCGCTATCCCGACGTGCTCGCGCTCGCCGAGGCACTCGCGCCATTTGCGGCGCAGGCGCGTGGCTCGGCGCCGACGATTCCGGTCGACGCACCGGCGAGCGACGAGGTGATGTCGGGTGTCGGAAGCTTGCCCGACAGCGCGACGCACACGCTGCTCGGCACGCCGCAGCGCTTGCCGGCCCAGCCCGCGAAACCGCAGGTGACCGCGCCGGCCAAACCGGCGGGTGTTGCCGCAGCGAAGGCGACGATGCTCGGCGTGTCGCAAGCTGGCGTGAAGCCGATCGTGCAGTCGCCGGATCCCGTGAAGCTGCCGCTGCCAGCGCCACCGCCGACGGTCGCGCCGGGTGTATCGCCGCTGATGAAACCGACGGCAGCCGAGACCGCGGTGCCGAGTCCTGGCACGATGCCGGGAACTGTCGCGCCGCGATTCGTACCGGTCGGCGAGCTGCCGCCGGGAACCGTCGTCGGCGAGTACAAGATCGACGCGAAGATCGGCGAAGGCGGCATGGGAATCGTCTACTCGGCGACGCATCCGCTGATCGGCAAGCGTGCCGCGATCAAGGTGATCAGCGCCGAGCTCGGCACCGACCCCGTGCTCGTCCAGCGCTTCGTGCAGGAGGCGCGCTCGGTCAATCAGATCGGCCATCCGAACATCGTCGACGTGTTCGCGTTCGGCAAGCTGCCCGACAACCGCAACTACTTCGTCATGGAGTATCTGCAGGGCGAGAGCCTGCGCGCACGACTGACGCGCACTTTCATGTCGACCTCGGATGCGATCCAGATCCTCGACGAGATCGCAGGTGCGCTCGAGGCCGCGCACGAGAAGGGCATCGTTCACCGCGATCTCAAGCCCGACAACGTCTACCTGGCGAGCGTGCGCGGGAACTTCATCATCGTGAAGCTGCTCGACTTCGGCATCGCGAAGCTCGTCACCGAGGGCGGCATCGCGAAGACCAGCACCGGCGAGATGATGGGCACGCCCGGCTATCTGTCGCCGGAGCAGGCGCGCGGCAAGAACGTCGACTACCGCACGGACGTCTACGCGCTCGGCTGCATGATGTACGAGATGATCACGGGCCGCGTGCCGTTCCAGGGCGAGAGCCCGATGGACATCGTGATGATGCACATCACGACGCCGCCGGAGAAGCCGAGCACCTACAAGCCAGACATTCCGCCGCTGCTCGAGCAGGTGATCCTGGAGATGCTCGACAAGGATCCGCAGAAGCGACCGTCCCTCGGGCACCTGCGCAACGTGTTCGCCGAGCTCGTCGCGAGCGGGCTCGTGCTGCTCGAGCCCGGCAGCGCGTCGACGTTTCGCTCCGATCTCATGCGCCGGCGCGGCGACACCGAGAATCGCACGCCGCGCGGCACCGGCTCGAATGCACGCGCGCAGACGCCGACGCCTGCGCCGCCGGTTGCAGTGCCGACCGGGCAACCCAACCAGCACACGCTCGGCCGGCGCAGGAACGCCTCGCCCAGCGATGCGCCGACGCAGATCGCATTCACGCCGGGACCGAACACGATCACTCCGGCCAACGAGCCGAAGACGGCCGCGCTACCGGCGCAACCTGCACCGCGCAAATCGCGAACAGGCCTGATCATCGCGATCGTGCTGGTCGCGGCGGCGGTGCCGGCGGTGACGATCGCGCTCGGCTTGATGAAGCAGCACGACAGTGCGCCGGCCGATGCCGCGGCGCACGTGGTGGCCACGGCGAGTGATGGCGCGGTCGCGGCGGTGGTTGCCGATGCGCCGGCCGCTGATGCGGCTGTTGCCGCTGTCACCGTCGATGCAGCCGTCGCCGCGCGCGACGTCATCATCCGCATCAACGTCCCGAGCGCAAAGGTCGAGATCGACGGCGCGCCCGTGCTCGATGACAAGGGCGTCGTCCGCGTTCAGCTGACCGATGGCCCGCATCGCATCGCCGCGAGCGCGTCGGGGCGGACGCCGATCGACAAGACGGTGGACGTTTCGGCATCGGCGAATGCATTCTCGCTCGTGCTCGAGCGCGCGAAATCGAACACGAAGCAGCACCCAGCCGGGCAGGGCTCCGGCTCGGGCCAAGGCTCGGCGGTGCAGAAGGACTACACCGTCGATCCGTTCAAGGAGTAGAACCCCGCGGGAATCTCCGCGTGTGGTTCTGAGTCTTCAGAACGACCAGCCGACGGCGAACGTCGTGCCGTGCGCGGTCGGGTTGATGGCGACGGTCGTCTTGCTCTTCTTCATCGTGCCGAGCACGAACAGCGTCGCGCCGGTCGCGAGAGCAGCACCACCGGCGATGAACGACACGATCGCGATCGTGTTGTTCCGCTTGCCAGTGTCGTACTTGTCCTGCTGCTCCGGCGTCCACGTGCCGTGATCGCTGCTGAGGTTGTTGAGATCTTTCTCGGCGGAGCGCGCCATGCTGCCGAAGATCACGCCGGTGATCAGGAGCGCCGCGCCGGCGCCGCCCGTCACATAACCGGCGGTGAGCAGTGACTGCGCTTTGACTCCGCCATCGTCCGTCGTGGTCGGCCCCGCGGTGGTCGTCGTGGTGGTCGTCGTACCGTTCGGCGCCGTCGTGGTCGTCGTCGTCGTGCCGCCCTCGGGCGTCATCGTACCGATCGGCTTCTTCTCGCCGATCTTCTTCTGCTCCTCGATCGCGTCCTGCATCTCCTTCATGCGGTCCTCGACGTCTTGCCGGTTCGGCGCGTCGGGCTTGAGACGCAGGTACGTCTGATAGAAGTACAACGCCTGCTCGTAGTCCTTCTTGAGGCGGTACGACTGGGCGACGTTGAACAACAGGCCCGGCTTCGACGAGATCGCGTACGCGGCCTTGAACTCGGTGATCGCCGGGTCGAACTCGCCGAGGTTGTAGTGCGAGATGCCCTTGTCGTAGTGGGCTTTCGCTTCCGCTTCCTTGTCAGCAGTCGCCGGCGTCCCTTGCGGTGGCGGCGTGGGCGGCGCGGGTTGTGCGAGCGCGCTCGTCGCCGAGGCGACGATCATGGCGAGTACGAGGTTCTTCGTCATTCAGCGCTTCCTCTAGAACGGATTGATCGTTTCGTTCTTGTCGGTGGTCTTGGTCGTCGTCGTGGTCGTCGTGGTCGCAGCGGAACCAGTGCCAGTGCCCGTCGGCGTGGTCTTGGTCTGCGTCGTGTTTGTCTTCGTGCCGACCGTCGCCTTCTTCGTCGAGCTCGACTTCGAGCGCTCGAGCTTGGCGACGATCTGCACCGATCCACCGGCCTTCGTGTCGACCGTCTGCTCGAACGGCTCGCGACCGGCCGCGGTCACCTGTACGAGGTGACTGCCTTCGGTCTCCACGGTCGCCTTCGCAGTCTTGCCTTTGACCTCGACGGGATTGCCGTCGACGCTCACCTGCGCCTTGTCGACGCTGATCACGATGTTGATCGTCCCGGGCTCGGGCTTCGGCGCTTCGACCTTTACCGGCTCCGGCGCCTTCGCGGGCTCGGGCGTCTTCGCTGGCTCTGGTGTCGTGGCCGGCTCCGGCGGCTTGGCAGGCTCCGTCGTCGCGACTGGCGCTTCCTTCGGCTTCTCGCCACCGCCGCCACCCTTCAACGCGAAGAACGCGCCGGCACCACCGAGCAACACCACGGCGGCCGCGATGCCGACGATCAAGCCGGTCTTCTTCTTCGGCGCCTCCGCCACCTGCATCGGCGGCTGCGTGCCTGGCGGATGCGTGCTCGGCGCAACCGTCGCCGGCTTCGTGCCGACCGCGAGATTCATCGTGCCCGGACGCGGCGTGCCACCGGCCGGCGTATTCACGCGGCTGCTGATGTTCGAGCCGAATGCGATGCCACGTCCGTTGTTGAGTGTGACGAGACCACTCGTCACGAGCTCGGCGAACACGGCGCGCACTTCGGGCAGCGACGGACGCGCCGACGGCTCCTTCTCGAGCATGCGTGCGATCAGATCGTCGAGCGGCGCGGGAATCTCGGGCCACACCGAGCTCGCACGCACCGGCGGCGTGGTCATGTGCATCAGGATGATGTCCATCGCGTTGTCAGAGATGAACGGCAGCCGACCACACACGATCTCGAACACCATGCAGCCGAGCGCGTAGATATCCGTGCGGTAGTCGACGTTCTTGCCGCGCGCTTGCTCCGGCGACAGATAGCCGGGCGTACCCATCATCATGCCCGTGCGCGTCTTCGCGATGCCGCCGCCGCTGCCCGGGCCGTCGGGCGTCGAGAGCTTGGCGATACCGAAGTCGAGCAGCTTCACCATCGTGCGGCCGCCGCGAACGCTCGCGAGGTACACGTTGTCCGGCTTCAGATCGCGGTGAACGATCTGCTTTTCGTGCGCGGCTTCGAGCGCGTCGGCAACCTGATCGAGGATCTCGATCGCTTCGCCGAGCGGCATCTCTGCGCGCTGCAGACGATCCGCGAGGCTCTCGCCTTGCAGATACTCCATCACGAAGTAGTTGCGGCCGTCGGGCAGCTCGCCGAACGCGAATACGTCGACGATGTTCGGGTGACCGATCTGGTTGACCGAGCGCGCTTCCTGCACGAAACGGCCAACCGCCGACGCATCGGTGCCGAGCGCTGCGCTGATCACTTTGATCGCGGCACGCTTGCCGATCATCGGGTGCGTCGCCGAGTAGACGGCACCCATGCCGCCTTCACCGATCTTCTTGTCGACCTTGTACTCGCCCACGACGGTGCCGGGAATCAGGTCGGTCGTTGGCGGAGCCTCTTCGACAGGCGCATGCGCGACGGCCATCGCGGCGCTGGCCGGAGCCGCGACGGCTGCCATCCCACCGGTCGGCGGCGCATACGTCGCGTCCATCTCCACCGTGAGCGACCACCCGTCGTCCGGGCACGCCGTCACGTTATCTGGATACTGTTTGTTGCACTTACGACAACGCCTCATGTTCCCTCTCAGGAAGCCCCAGCTTCATTCTTGCAGACACAAGATGCTGATGCTCGTGAATCCGCAGTCCTTGTAGCTCGGGTTGTTCGGACCTAGGAAGCTCGGTGACGCGCCGCTGACACGCGACATGTTCGCGTTGCCCGTGCGAGCGTGCATCGACGCCGCCGATGTCTCCGTGTAGTTGGTGCAGTTATCACCGCCGCCCGCCGCGGACACCGTAGTGAAGTTCGGCGCACCCGCCCAGTTCGCCCAGTTGGACTGGTACGAGCCATCGATAAACATGGCGGGCGGCGTATCGAAGTACGTGGCCGTTCCCAACGCGGTTGGCGTCGGCACGAGCGCTATGTTGTCCAGGCGATACCAGGTGCCGAGTGACGTGCTCGTGTTGAAGCGCGAGATCGCAGTAGCACTCGTTGTCGCGAGCAGCGCCTTGTACGTGCCCGGCAGCGCACCGCCGACGTGGTTGTTCGCGTCCATCTGACACTTCGCGTCAGCATCGGCGATGCCGCCGCCACTCGCCCACAGCCGCATGAACGCGCGGCGGTACGTACCGGTCGGCGCCGCGACGGTCACGACGGCCTGCCGGTTGGTCTGCACGCAAAGCAGGTGCATCGTCATCGCCGAGCAGCCGACCGTACCGAAGTTGTATCCGCTCACGCTCGTCGCTTGCGCCTCGCCCTTCGTGACGTTGCCTGTCGTGGTCGAGTAGTTGGTGCAATCGCCCTGGCCGGAGTAGACACCGTTCGTCGTCGTACCGGTGACGTACTCGACGTCCCCGAGGTCTGCGCCGGCCTGGTTGAAACGCGCCGGCGTGAACCAGCGGCCATTGAGCAAGTCGGCCTTCGTGTTCGCAAACGGTCGACCGTCGGTGCGCACCCAGCCCGATGCGCTGCCAATGCGAGTGGCGGCGTCAGACGATGACGACGACAACAACGCGACCCACGTCGAACCAGCGCCGCCGAGTGGCGGCGTGAACCCGTTCGCGATGTTCTGACAGATCGTGTCGGCACCTGACGTGCCGCCGATCGTATTCAGCGCATACGTCGCGTTCGTGACGAATACCCGGTTCGCAGGGACCGCGTTGAAGGTCGCGGTCACGGTCTGCGCGGCGGTCATCGTGACGGTGCAGGTCGTGGGTGGCTGGGCGGGCGGCGCCGGCGTGCAGTTGGCCGGCACGCTGCCGGACCAGCCGCCCCACGTCGAGCCGTAGGCCGCCGTCGCGGTCAGCGTGACCATCGTGTTGTAGTTGAAGCTCTGCGACGCACTCGTGCATGTCGGGCCACAGTTGATGATGCCCGGGCTCGAGGTCACGGTGCCGGTGCCGGTGCTGCTTCCCTTGTTCAGGTTCAGCGAGAACGTCTGGAGCTGGAAGTTCGCGATGATGTTGTAGGCCTGGTTCATCGTGACCACGCAGCTCGGGTTACTCGAGCAACCCGGGGCGCCAGACCAACTCGTGAAGTTGGTGCCGGTGGTCGCCGTTGCGTTCAACGTGACCTGGGTGCCGTCGTTGTAGGTCGACGAGCAGGTGGCGCCGCAGCTAATGCCGCCCGGCGTCGAGGTGACCGTGCCGTTCGCAGCTCCGTTGCCTTGCTTGGTAACGGCGAGGTTCCACGTCGTGACGACAAAGTTCGCTGTGACGTTCTTCGCCTGATCCATCGTGACGTCGCAGCTACCGTTACCGGTGCAGTCTCCCGACCAGCCGGTGAACGTGAAGCCCGAGCGTTCCGACGCCTTGAGCGAGACGAACGTCTTGTAGTCGTACAGCGCGCTGCACGACTTGGTGCCGCAATCGATGCCGCCATCCGTCGTCGAGAAGACATCGCCAGCGTTGTTATTGTTCTTCGTGACCGACAACAAGTATTGCTGCGGCTCGAAGTCGGCGTACACGCCCTTGTCGGCGTTCATCGTCACCGAGCACGTCGTCATCGTGCCGCATGCGGCGCCGTCACCCGCCCAACCGGTGAACTCGTATCCGGGGTCCGGCGTCGCTGTGAGCATCACCACCTGACCGTCGTTGTAGAGCTCGTCGCAGTCGGCGCCGCAGTTGATGCCCGCCGGGCTCGACGAGATGGTACCGAGACCGTTGCCGATCGGACGCACCGACAGGCTGCGCTGCACGAGCGAGAAGTTCGCGGTCACCGTGGTGTTCGCGGTGAGCGTCGTGACGCACGTGCCCGTACCCGAGCAGCCGCCGCCGGACCAGCCGGTGAAGACCGCGTTGGCAGCGGGCGTGGCGCTGAGCGTGACCGCCGTGCCGTAGTCAAAGTTGGCGTTGCATGTTCCACCACAGTTGATTTGCTGCTGCGGTGGCGGCGGTGACGTCTGCGTCACGGTGCTGCCGGTCGCGCCGTTACCCGCCTTCATCACCGTGAGCATATGGACGTTCAGCTGGAACGTCGCGGATATGTTGACGGCCGCACCGATCGTGACCGTGCACGTGCTGGTGCCGCTACAGCCGCCACCCGACCAGCCGGTAAACGTGGAGCCCGTCGCCGCCGTCGCGGTGAGCGTGACCATCGTCATGTTGGTGAAGTTGAAGCTGCAGGTCGCGCCGCAGCTGATGCCCGCCGGGTTCGACGTCACGGTGCCGGAGCCATTGCCGAGCTTCGTGACCGATAGCGACTGCGAGCCGAGATCAAACGTGGCGGTCACGGTCTTCGCAGCATCCATCGTCACCGTGCACGAGCCGTTTCCGGGACAGCTGGCCGCCGACCAGCCGACGAAGAACGAGGTCCCAGAAGGCACCGCGCTCAGCGTGACCATCGTGCCATAGGGGTACGGTTCGGTGCAGTCGCTGCCGCCGTTACCGCAGTTGATGCCGGGCGGGCTCGCGGTGACGTTACCGGTGCCGCTACCGCCGTTCGTCGCAACGGTCAACGTCGGTGTCGATAGCGTGAACGTGGCGGTCACGGTGGTCGCTGCTGTTACCGGCACCGTGCACGTCATCGCCGAACCGGTGCATCCGCCACCCGACCAGCTCGTGAGCGACGAGCCGGCTTGGGGGGCTGCGCTGAGCGTGACCATCGTTCCGTAGTCGTAGAGCTCGGTGCAGTCGGCGCCGCAGGTGATGCCGCCCGAAGGCATCGTCGACGTGACCGTGCCAGCGCCGGTGCCGGCCTTCATCACGCTCAACGAGTACTGGCTGAGCGTGAACTGCGCAGTCACCGTGAGCGCTGCGGTGATCGTTGTCTGGCACGAGCCGGTGCCGCTGCAGCCGCCGCCCGTCCAGCCGTCGAACGTCGAGCCGGCAGACGGGTTCGCGTTGAGCGTGACGATCGTGCCGTAGTCGACGTTCTCGGTGCAGTCGGCGCCGCACATGAAGCCTACGCCCGAGATCGTTCCGTTTCCGGTGCCGCTCTTCATCACCGTGACCAGGTATTGGTTGAGCGCGAACGTCGCGGTGACGTCGGTCGCTGCGCCGATCGTGACCATGCACGTCGTGCTTGCGCCCGTACATGCACCCGACCAGCCCGTGAACGTCGAGCCGGTCGCCGGCGCGGCGGTCAACATGACCATGGTGCCGAACGTGAGTGACTCGGTGCAGTCAGTGCCGCAGCTGATCCCCGCGGGGGTCGACGTCACCGTGCCGCTGCCATTGCCGGCTTTCGACACCGTGAGGTTGTAGTTGCTCAGCGTGAATATCGCGGTGACGGTGTTCGCCATCGTCATCGTCACGGTGCACGAGGACGTGCCCGCGCACCCGCCGCCCGACCAGCCGGCGAACGTCGAGCCCGTAGCGGGCGCGGCACTCAGCGTGACCATCGTGCCGTAGTCGAACATCTGCGTGCACGTGGTGCCGCAGTTGATGCCGGCCGGCGTCGACGTCACTGTGCCGCCGCCGGTGCCGGACTTCTGCACGGTCAAGCTGTGCTGGATGAGTGTGAACGTCGCGGTGACCGTCGTCGCCGCAGTTACCGTCACGGTGCAGGTGCCCGTGCCGGTGCAGCCGCCGCCGCTCCAGCCCGTGAATGTCGAGCCGGTCGACGGTGCCGCGGTGAGCGTGACCATCGTGTTGTAGTTGTACGCATCGGTGCAGTCGACGCCGCACGAGATGCCGGTCGGGTTCGACGTGACGGTGCCCTGACCGTTGCCTGCGTTCACGACGGTGAGCGAAAGCTGCGTGAGTGAGAACGTCGCGGTCACCATCGTCGCCATGTCGGTCGTGACGGTGCACGTGCCGGTGCCCGAGCAGCCCGCGCCGGTCCAGCCGTCGAACGTCGAGCCGGTGCCGGCAAACGCGGTCAGCGTGACCATCGTGTTGTTCGGGAACTGATAACTGCAGTTGGTGCCGCAGTTGATGCCAGCGGGGTTCGACGTGACAAGGCCGCTGCCGTTGCCGCCGAGCGTGACGACGAGCGAGTTATCGAGCGCGAAGTTTGCGGTGACGGTGACCGCGGTCGAGATCGTGATCGTGCAGGCGCCGGTGCCGCTGCAGGCGCCGCTCCAGCCCACGAATAGCGAGCCGGTCGTCGGCGTCGCGGTCAGGGTCACCATCGTGCCGGACGTGAAGCTCTCCGTGCAGTCGGTGCCGCAGTTGATGCCGGCGGGGTTCGACGTCACCGTGCCCATCGAGTTGCCGCCAAGCGAGATCGTCAGCGGGAACGTGTTCGATGCATCGATGCCGGGGTTATCAGCGCGGCAGACACCGCCGTAACAATCGAGGCCCGGTGGGCACTCGCCGTTCGGTCCGCACATGATTTGTCCGTCTTGAAATTGCGGCGAGAAGCACGCAGCGACGAACACCAACGATAGAAGCCACCAGCAACGCAGCACCAAATGGTTCATGTTTCGTTTCTGCTCGCGATCCGCTTCCCTAAGCGTCGCGATGCCCCCGCAAGTCGAAGCACTCTAACACTGCGCAGATGTAGGGAACTAGGTGTAGGGGCGTGGAGGTAGACTTGGCGCACATGCGGCGGTGGATCGCAGCGGCCGTTCTGATGATCGTTCCGTTCCTCGTCTGCGGGCGTCAGTCAGGGCCAGCGCTTCGCGTCGCCACGTTCAACATCGAGGATTTCCCAAAGAACCGACGCCAGATTGACGGCGCGTTCGCCGAGATGGCCGCGCTGGGCGCTGGAATTATCGCGGTACAGGAGATCGGTGAGCCTGGACTGTTTGCTCACGAGGCGCACCGGCTGTTGGGTGAACGGTGGGGTTTCGCTCACGTCGACACCCGGCCCATCGGCGAGACGCGGCGCGGGCACCACATCGGTGTGCTGTTCGACGGCGCGCGCTGGCAGCGGATCGGCATGCGCGTTCACGATGCGACGCGCTTGGAAGGCGGTCGCCACAAACCAACGCTCGAGGTCCGGCTGCGCAGTGGTGATCTGGTCGTGCACGTGTTGGTCGTGCATCTGAAGTCGGGCAGCGATGGGCGCGACATTCGCGCGCGGCAGTTCGCTGCACTTGCCGGGATCGTGCGCGAGGTACAGCGCGCAGGTGAACCGATCGTGCTAGCCGGCGACTTCAACGCAACCGAGCTTGGCGATCGCGACGATCTCGATCGACTCGCACGCGACACCGGGCTCGTGTGGGCGAGCGAGCCGCTTGCGTGCAGCGCGTTTTGGGCGCGCGATGATGGGTGTCCGCGCTCACGTCTCGATCACATGCTGACGTGGAAGAAGCCGCAAAGCATTCGCGCAGCAGGAGCGTGCGCGACGGAAGGCTGCGATTGGCAAGCAAGCTGCCCCGTATACACGCAGCACGTCTCAGATCATTGTCCGGTTGTCGTTACATTCGAATGAGATTCGAAACTTGCACGTGCAACCGATCCGGGGGACGGTGCGCGCATGAGGTTTGCCGTCGGGCTCGTGTGCGTCGCTGCGTGCGCGACGCGGCAAGCGCCACCGCCGACGAACGTCGAGCACGCCCAACCGGCGAAGGTCCGGCCTGCGAAGGTGCGGACGGCGAAGGCGGCGAATTCGAATGCGCCGCGCACGCATGCCGAGCTCACGCCGGACGTCGTGCTCGCGACGATTCGCAGCCGCTACATCGGCGGTGTCGAGCGCTGCTATCGCCGTCATCTCAAAAATGATGCGACCGCGCGCGGCCGCGTGCTCGTGTCGTTCACGGTCGATCCGAAGGGACGCGCGCGCGATGGCGAGGCACACGGCATCACCGAACGCGTCGACGACTGCATCGCGGCGCAAGTCGCGCGGTGGCAGTTCCCGAAGCCGGGGCAGGAGTCGCGCTTCGCGCTCGGCCTCGAGCTCGGCGTAGACTAGAGCTCTGAGCGCGTCGTCCACAACGGGCGTCTTTATCTGCCGGCACGTCTATGACGGGCTGCCCGTGTTGCTCGTGTCGCGCGTCGACGGCGACTGGCAGCTGCTGTGCGGACCTCGATGCGGATCCGACGCTGCGCGAGATTCTCGACGTGGGTGCGTCGGCCAGCGCCGCCCGCCTAGCTAAGGCTCGCGCCTCGCGCTCGTTCGTATTCGATCTTAGCGGCGCGAGATCGCCCACATCTCGTCGTGCTCGGCGCGATCGAGTGCGGGCATCGCTTGATACAGCGCGATCGCGGCGCGCGCGGCGGCTTGCGCTTGCGTGTCGCTCGCGTGCGCGAGCTGCGTGAACACGTGAAGCGCGGTGCGCGTCGGTTCGTTGCCGAGTGCGGCGGCGGTCTTCGCGAGGATGTCGGCAGCCGCGGTGCGATCACCGGCGGCGAGCTGGGCACTGGCGAGCGCAGACGCGAGCGCAGGATCCTCGCCGGGTTTGTAGCGAGCGCGTAGCGTCGCAGCGAGTGCGCGCGCTTCGTCGGCGCGGTTGGCGTTTTGCAGCAGTGCGATGCGTGCGGCGAGTGCACCCGCGCGTTCGATCGACAGTAGCTCGCCCGGGCCGAGCGGCGCGATCGCATCGAGGTCGACGGTGCCGCCGGCGGCGAAGCGGCGCGCAGCAAGCTCGAGGCGCGGATCGAGCTTGATGGCCTCGTCGTACAGGATGAGCGCGCGTTCCTGATTGCCAGCCGCCGATGCGAGCTCGCCCTGGGCCGCGACGATTTCGCCGACGCGCGGGCTCGTCGCGCCGAACGTCTTCTGGCGGATCGCCCTCGCGTCGTCGAGATCACGGCGTGCACCCTCGATGTCGCCGGCCTCGAGCTTGGTTTGCGCGCGGTAGAGCAGGCCGGTCGCGACCGCGCGGTCTTCGGTGCCGAACGCCGCGATGCGAAGCTCGATGCTGCGATCGTGGAGCTGCAGCGCTTCGCGGAGCTTGCCGCGCGAGCGCTTCGCGGCCGCGAGCTTGTCGATGTAGATCGCGAGCTCGGGGTGGTTGTCGCCGAGCGCGGACAGCACGCGATCGTAGGCGCGCTGGAACAACGTGAGCGCGCCAGCCGAGTTGCCGACGGCAAGCTCGATCGAGCCGCGGTTCATTTCGAGTAGCGAGCGCTGGTTTTCGCGCAGTGGGTCGGTGCTCGCGAGCGCACGATCGAGGAGCTCACGCGCTTCACCGAGCTGGCCCGCGTTGCGCAGCGCTTGCGCGACGACGCCGTCGATGTCGGCGCCTTGCCGGTTTGCTCGCTTGGCGGCGGCACGCGCGAACGGCGCTTGCTCGATCACCTTCGCCGGGTCGCCGGCGAACAGCTCGTTGCGAAGCCGGCGCGACCACACGTCGAGCTCGAGCTCGGGCGCCTTCGCGTCGGCCGCAGCGACGAGCGCCTCGTCGAGCTTGCTGCGCGCGACCGCGCCGTCGCCGATCCGGGCTTCGATCGATGACGACAGCAAGAGGGACTCGGCTCGCACGCGCGGCGCGGTAATGCCGGCGAGCTTGCCATCGGCCTCGCCGACGATGCCGCGCGCCTCGTTGTAGCGGCCGAGCGCGAATGCTGCCGAGGCGCGGGCGAGGTCGTGCTCGACCGCGGTGACTTGCTCGCGCTGCTTGCGATCGGTCGGCAGCGCGAGCTCGGCCGGATCGGAGAGTCGCTCGCAGTCCTCGATGCTCGGTAGCTCGTCGATCGCGCCGGGGGCGGCGACTCGTGCGCTCGGCTCGAGCGCAGATCCGGCGAGCGCACCGGTGAGCGCGCCGAAGTGATCGAGCACGCGATCGAGGCAGCGCATTCGGAGATCGAGCAGCGCGTCGGATTGCTCGCCGTGTCTGGTCGCTTCGCAGACGCGACGGTAGCTGAGCTGCCATTGCTCGGCGCGCGCGTCGAGAGCAGCGACGGTTTGCGGCGCCCACCGCGTTTTGCCGAGCGCATCGCGGACCTTCGTCCGCTGCGTGTCGTTCCACACCGTCTCCGAGCGCGCAGGACCGCCGGTGCACGACTCGCCGCGCGACTGGGTGCGATAGATCGCGGCGCCGAGGATGCCGCTCATCGCGAGTGCTGTTGCACCGAGCACGATCGTGCGCGAGCGCCGGCGATCGCGGCCAAGCGCGGTGACGAGCTCGCTCATCGATGCGAAGCGTCCGGCGGGCCTCGGGGCGAGTGCGCGCGCGACGATCGCGTGTAGCCATGCGGGCACCGACGAGCTCGGCGGTCGCGCAGTCGACGCCTGCGTCGCAACCTCGCGTAGGTTCGCGATCAGATCGCGATGCGTTTTCGTCGCCATCGATGCCGGAATCGTCGCGGCTTCGCCGGAGGCGGTGGGCGCGAGCGGCCCGTGTGGGCGGCGGCCGTAGAGCGCCTCGTAGAGCGTGACGCCGAAGCTGAACTGGTCGGAAGCTTCGGTCGCGGCACCGCCGTCGAGCACTTCGGGTGCCATGTAGAACGGCGTGCCGGCGCTCTCGCCCTCGGTGTCGGCGCGTGGTGCTGCGAGGCCGAAGTCGACAACGCGTGTGCGGTCGTCGCCGACCAGGATGTTGTCCGGTTTGATGTCGCGATGGACGAGACCGGCGGCGTGCGCGGCGGCGATGCCCGCGCCGGCTTCGCGCATGACCCGGACGATGTCGCGCCAGTCCCTATGCGCGCCGATCCACGTACGCAGTGACACCCCGGGCGCCAGCTCCATCACGATGTAGACGAGGCCGTCGAGCTCGTCGGCGTCGTAGATCGTGACGACGTTCGGGTGCGCGAGCTTCGCGAGTGCGCGCGCTTCGCCGAGCACGCGTGCGGCTTCCTCGCTGCTGCGCAGTACTTTCACCGCGACCTTGCGCTCGAGGCGCGGATCGTACGCAGCGAATACCGTGCCCATCGCGCCTGCACCGATGCGATCGACGAGCACGAGGCGGCCGAGCTTCGGCGCGTGCTCGCCACCGAACAACTTCGCCTTGACCTTGGCGTGCAAGAGCTCGTCGACCAGGTCGCGCAACCCGTGCATGGTATACGAAGCCGTGCGCTCGGACGGCGAGCTCCTCACAGCATGGCGGGCGGGCGATGCCGCAGCCGGCGAAGAGCTCGTCGCGCGGCACTGGACGAGCTTGTCGCGATTCTGTCGCTCGAAGATCGGCGACGACGGCGCCGACGTGATCGCTCAAGTGTTTCTTGCATGCGTCGAGGGCCGCGATCGCATCGCGGGCGACAACGTGAAGGCGTACTTGTTTGCGGTCGCGCGCAAGCGGCTCGCCGAGCACTTCCGCCAGACCGCGCGGCGGGCCGACCTCGATCTCGACGTGTCGTCGGTCGCCGATCTGCGTACCGGCCCGGCGACACACGTCGCGCGCCGCCAGCGCAGTGAGCTACTCCGCGAGGCGCTCACGCGGATTCCGCTCGACGATCAGATCGCGATCGAGCTCGCATACTTCGAGGGCCTCGCGATGAAGGAGATCGCGGACGTGCTCGAGATCGCCGAGAACACGGTGCGCAGCCGGCTGTCGCGCGCGAGAGAAAAGCTGCGCGCGGTGCTCGCGACGCTCGGGTCCGCCGACGAAGCAGCGCTCGCCGAATCGCAGCTCGACGGCAGTTCGTGATCGGTTGCACGTTTCGCGACTGCGCGGCGCCTGGTTTGCGACATCGGTGTCAGAGGAGGCGCGGCATCAGCAGCAAGTGAGCAGCCGTTACGTGCGATTCGTGCGCGCGTTCTGCATGCTGACCTCGTGAGGGTGCTGCTGATCGCGATCGCGTTGCTCGTGCCGGCGCGCGCGGTGGCCGACGACGACGAAGTTCGTCACGACGAACGCCCGACCGCGTGGTTGTTCCGGGCGACCCCGGGCTTTGGCTACTCGTGGGATCGCGACGTGATGTGCGCGGTCCAGGGCAGGATGATGTTCGGCGGCTGGTTCGTCGGGAAGGTCGTGACGCCGAGCTTGGTTGTTGGCGGTGCGCTGAGGATGGACGTGAACGCGCTCCCTGACGATGGCTGCGTCACGGACGACGATGGCCTGCGCATGACGATCGGGATGGTGCTGGGCCCCGAGATCGGCTGGTATCCGTTCGATGCCGGCCTGCACGTGTTTGCAGGCGGCGGCTTTGCGACGTTCGATCACGACTCGATGTACGCGGCATATGGCGTCGGCGGCACGCTCGCGGTTGGCTACGACTGGGCGTTTCGCAAGGAGGGCGCGACCGGCGCGTTTCGGTTCGGGCTCGCGGCACAGGTTACCGCTGTGCGCATGTCACACGGCCACGACATGACGATGCCGGCAGGTGTGATGACGATCGGCACCGAGTGGCGCTAGCGACGCGTAGCCGCATGATCGAACGGCTGCGCGGCTTCGAGCTGCGCCGCGACGCGGAACAGCAGGTCCTCGCGCCCGTACGCCGCGACGAGCTGGACGCCGATCGGTAGGTTGGCCGCGTTGCGATACAGCGGCACCGAGCACGCGGGCTGGCCGGTCGTGTTGAACAAGAGCGTGAACGGTGCGAAGTCACCAGCGCGAAAGATGCCGGCGAGGATGTCGTCCGGTGGCGACTTGAACGTGCCGAGCGGTGGCGGTGGTTCGGCGACCGTCGGTGTCAGCCATAGATCGTAGCGCTCGAAGAACGTCGCGATGCGGCGCGACGCCGCGCGCAACCAATCCCACGCTTTGACGTACGACGCCGCGCTGACGAGTCGGCCGAGCTCGGCGAGGCCCCAGGTCAGCGGCTCGATCTCGTGCATCCGGATCGTGCGGCCGAGCTTCTCGGACGCGGAGTCGAGATCGTGCGTCACGCCGACGGCCCACGCCGCGAGGAAGTTCGGCACCCAGCCGGGATCGCTCGTCGCTGCGATCTCGGCGTGCTCGACGTGATGGCCGAGCGACTCGAGCAGCTTCGCGGTGTGCTGGACCGCGGCGATGCAGTCGGGATGCGAGTCGACGAACGTGCCCTCGGTCGTGATCCGGCGCGTGGCGAAGCCGATCTTGAGCTTGCCGGGCGGGACCGAGACCTCGGCGGCGTACGGGCCGAGCTGTGGTGGCGCGGTGTACGGATCGCCCGGTTGTACGCCGGCGAGTAGATCGAGGATCGCCGCCGAGTCGCGCACCGACCGCGCAACGACGTGTTCGTTGACGAGCCCGTTGTTGACGTCGCCGTAGTTCGGCGCGAATGACACACGCCCGCGGCTCGGCTTGAGCCCGAACAGGCCGCAGCAGCTCGCGGGGATGCGGATCGAGCCGACGCCGTCGTTCGCGTGCGCGACCGGGACCATGCCGCTCGAAACCGCTGCCGCCGAGCCGCCGCTCGAGCCGCCCGTCGACCGCGTCGTGTCGTAGGGGTTGCGTGCAGGTGGCCATGCGGGTGGCTCGGCCGAGGGCACGATGCCGAACTCGCTCGTGTTCGTCTTGCCGACGATCACGAAGCCGGCTTTGCGTAGCTGACTGACGAGGTAGCTGTCGACCGGTGAGGTGTAGTTCGCCTCGCGAAGCGGCTTGAGGCCGGCGGTGTAGAGCACGCCACCGACGGTCGCGAGGATGTCCTTGATGAGAATCGGCACGCCGCGAAACGGCCCATGCGGTGCGTCATCGGCCGTTGCGCGCGCCTGCTCGAACAGCGGGATGATCACCGCGCCGAGTGCTGGATTGTGCTTTTCAATACGGGCGATCGCGGCATCGACCAGCTCACGCGGTGATGCATCGCCACGGCGGACCAGCTCCGCCTGCGCGGTGGCATCGAGGTCGGACAGGTGCATGAGGACAGGAGGGTAACCGTGATATGCCCGGGCCATGCAACACCTCGCCGGAAAGCTCGCGCTCGTGACGGGCGGAGGACGCGGCATCGGCGCCGCTTGTGCGCATGGGCTGGCGGCCGCTGGCGCCAAGGTGATCGTGTGCGGCCGCTCGCAGCCGGACCTCGAGCGCGTGGCCAAGGAGATTGGCGGTACCGCGATCGTGGCCGACCTCGCGGATCGCGCCGCGACCGACCGCATGCTCCTCGAGCTTCCCGGCCGCATCGACGTGCTCGTCAATAACGCGGGCGTCGCCGAGAGTGCGGCGCTCGATCGCACGAACGACGAGCTGTGGGACCGCATCCTCGAGATCGATGCGACGGCGCCGTTCCGCGTGATCCGCGCGCTCGTGCCCGCGATGGTGAAGGCCGGGTGGGGACGCGTCATCAACATCGCATCGAACGCCGGCGTGTCCGGCTACGGCTACTCGTCGGCCTACTGCGCCGCGAAACACGCGATGGTCGGGTTCACCCGTGCGCTCGCGATCGATCTCGCTCGCACCGGCGTCACGATCAACGCGCTGTGCCCGGGCTGGGTGCATACGAAAATGTCCGACGAGGCGGTCGCCCGCATCGCGGCCAAGACGGGCCGGAGCGCCGACGAAGCGCGCGCGAGCCTCGAAGCGATGAGCCCGCAACGCCGCATGATCGAGCCAGAAGAGGTCGCGCATGCCACGGTGATGCTGTGCGCCGAGGCGTCGCGCGGCATTCACGGCCAGACGATCGTCATCGACGGAGGAGCGATTCTAAAATGAGCACCGAAGGCGTCGTCGTCCCGGGCTGGCCCGCACCGAAGGGTTACTCGAATGGTCGCGTGGGGCGCGGTCCGGTGCTTCACGTCGCTGGCCAGATCGGCTGGACGCCAGACGGTACGTTCGAGGCGAAAGATCTCGTCGGCCAATTCGCAGTCGCGCTCGCCAACGTGATCGAGGTCGTGCACGCGGCGCACGGCAAGGTCACCGACATCGCCGAGATGACGGTATACGTGACCGACATCGCGGCGTATCGCGCGGCACGCAAGCAGCTCGGTCCGATCTGGAAAGAGCGCATGCAGAGTCACTTCCCGGCGATGGCGCTCGTCGCTGTCTCCGCGCTCGTCGAGCCCGAAGCGCTCGTCGAGATCCAAGCTGTCGCGTACCTGGAGCACCCAGAATGATTCCGACACCGAAGTCATTTGCTCTCGAGCTGTCCAGAGGCGTCCTCACGATCACGCTCGATCGACCGAAGCGCCTCAATGCGCTCACGTTCGAGGTCTACCAGGAGCTCGCCGAGACGTTCGAGAAGCTCGACGCCTACGAGGAGGTCCGCGCGATCGTGATCACCGGCCGCGGTCGCGCGTTCTGCTCGGGCGGCGATCAGGACGACATCATCAAGCACCTGCTCGGCCGCGACACGCCGGCGCTGCTCGCGTTCACGCGCACGACCGGGCGGCTGATCGCCGCGATCCGCCGCTGCCGGCGGCCGGTGATCGCCGCGATCAACGGCGTCGCCGTCGGTGCGGGTGCGGTGATCGCGTGCGCGGCGGATCTGAGGATCGCGGCGTCGGCGGCGAAGTTCGGCTTCATCTTCCCGCCGGTCGGGCTGTCGGGCGCCGACATGGGGATCACGTATCTCCTGCCGCGCATCGTCGGGCTCGGCCACGCGTCGGAGCTGCTGTTCTTCGGCGACATCATCGACGCCGAGACGGCGCACCGGATCGGCCTCGTCAACCGCGTGGTCCCCGACGGCGCCGCCGCGCTCGCGATGGCGCGCGAGTGGG
>DASUFX010000643.1:0-20446 GCA_036274355.1 Kofleriaceae bacterium
CGCAGCTGCACGCCGCTCGTCACGAACGCGTCGAACGCGCTTCCGTGGATCGTGTGCTCGTACTTCGCGTCGAGTCCGTAGAGCAGGCGGGCGTCGGTCTGCTCGATCTGATCGCCGTGCTCCATGTCGCGCGCGTACAGCGTGAAATTCGAGAACAGGTCGAGCTTGTTGCCGACGCCGTAGCTCGCGAACAAGAGCTTGCCGTGCGCGCCGATCGGCATGTCGTAGCCGAGCGCGACGCTGCCACGCGACGCGCGTCCGCCTTCGCTCGGATCGACCGCCCCGAAGCGATCGAGCTTGCCCTGGTCGACGAGCGACTGCGGAATCTGGCCCGACTGATTCCAGCGCCCCGTGTACCAGTTCGTCTCGAGCTTGAGGCGGCCCGGACCGACCTTGCCCTGCCACTTCGTCATCGCGATCGCGCGCTGGAAGTCCTGCGGATTCACGAACGCGCCGTCTGCCTCGCCGATCTCGATCGCGAGCAGCGTCTTGTCGTCGGGATTTCGCCGCAGGCTTGGGCTCGCCATGCCGACCATGCGGCGATCGAACGACGAAAACCCACGCGTGCTCGCGAGCGGTGAGCTGCCGGCGAGCCACAGGGCCGAGCCTTTGATCGAATCGAGTGTCTTCAGCTCGAGCGCGCCGGCCGTGTAGAAGTCGCCGTAGCGCGCGGCGTACGGGCCCTTGTGCATGTCGACGGCGTCGATCGTCTCGGGGATCAACCAGTGCGTATCTGCGTAGCCCTGGCCGTGACCGTGCGAGGTCAGGTTGACCGGCACGCCGTCGGCAAACACTGCGATGTCGGTGCCGTGATCGGCGTCGAAGCCGCGAATGAAATATTGATCCGACTTACCGCCACCCGCGTGCTGAGAGACCATGAGGCCTGGCACCTGGCGAAGCACGTCGGACATCTGCGTGCGCGAGCGTTGCCCGAGCTTCTGGTGATCGAGATGGATCGACGACGCCGACTCGGCGGGCGCTTCGTCTTCGACCACGATCGTTTCTTCGGCCGCACGGTTCGCGAGTGCCTCGAGCTGCGCCTCGTTCAAGCCCTGCACTGGCGCGGGCTGGGTTTGCGGCGCAGCCGGACGCGGTTGGGTGCCGGGAACATCGGGCGGCTGCACCTCGCCGCCGGTCGGCTCGGATGGATCGCCGGCCGGATGCTTGGGATGCGCGCTTGCTGTTGTCGCCAACGCGAACGTCGTCGCTAGCACGCTGGCAGTGCGCCTCATCCTCATGACCGGATGTACGAGACGCTACGCCCGGTGGATCGAGTCGCGCAACTCGGCGCTACTGCTTTGGCTTCGCGGGAGCTGGAGCGGGCTTCGCGGGAGCTGGAGCAGGAGATTTCGCAGGCTGCTGGCCACACGTCGCCAACCCCTGCGGGACCTGAATTTGAAAATTCGCCGTCGGTGGGTTCACGTTCACCTTCATCTCCTGCCACTCGACAAGCAGATCCTGACTCTGCACGGGCGACTTGAAGTGCGTCTTGCCCGGCACCGCGCGCTCGCCGCTGCCTTCGACCTTCTTGAAGTCGGTGTTCGCGACGCTCCACCGCTGCTTGCCGTCGGTGCCGACCAGCGAGCTGTCGAGCACGTTCCAGTGCGCCGGGGTCGTATCGATCGTGATCTTCTGCGTGCCCTCGCCCGACGTCAGCTCGACCTTCTGCTTGCCATCGTAGGTCAGCTTGCCGGTCGGGTTGCCACCGAGCGTCGGCGGCGTGCCGAGCGCGAGATGCACGAAGTCATCCGGCTCGAGCGCCATGCCGAAGAACATCGCGACCGACCGCGCATCGCACGGTCCAGTGAGCGCGCAGTTGTTCTGGTAGTCGACGTAGACGAAGTTCGTGCCGTCGCACGCCATCTCCGCGATCGTGCTGCCGCCCGCCGGCGACAGCGCGGCGAAGCGGACGAACTTGCCGGTCTTGCCCATCACGAGCACGTCGCCCTTCATGCGCTGCCCCGAGAGCCAGTAATCCATCGTGCTCTGGCCGGTGAACGAGGTCAGCTCCTCGCGCGCCTTCGCGAGCTCGCTGAGGACCGCTTCCGTCGTGAGCTCGGGATGCGGATTCTTCGCTCCGCTCTTCGGGCCGCAACACACCATCGCGACCAACGCAGCACCAAGCAAGCCTCGCTTCATGCCGCGGTGATAGCAGAGCTACGCCCCCCATTCACATCACCGCATGACGTTCCTCACGCGCAGCGGCATTCACCGCTACGGGTGTAAGACGATGGCCTGCGCTCCCGTTTGATCGAGCGGGCGCTCGAGCGTCACGCCATTCGCGGTGAGCGCGAACGCGCAGATCGCGAGGTACTCGTCGGCGGTCAGTGACGCGCGATCGTCTGCGGGCATGTTGCGCGAGGCAAACACGAACACGTCGGCCGCGGTACGAAACACCACCGTTCGCTTGGCGCCGGGGCGCGGCTGCTTCGGCAGCGCGGTCGCGCCGACGAGCGTAGGGCCGTCATCGGTGCCCTGCCCGGCATCGCCGTGGCAGTCGGAGCACCTGTCCGCGAACAGCTGCTTGCCGCGTGCGACCTGCGCGGTAAGCGCCTCGCTCTGCGCGGGTGGCGCCGATTCGGGCGCCACCTTCTGCACCGGCGCTGGTGACGGCGCTGGTGACGACGAAGCAGCCGATTGGCAGGCCGCCAAGATCACGAGCAGAGCCGGTCGCATCTCCTATTGGAGTGTGATCGCGGCCATGACGTTACGCGTGATGCGCGCGCAGCGCTCACCCGCAAACGAGTAGACCTTGCTGATCATACGTTCCGTCAGCTCGGCGGCGACCGCAGCCCGCGCGCGATGCAGACGCACGCGCACCGCCTCTTCGCTGAGGCCGAGCAGCGTGGCCGTCTCCGCGGTGTCGAGCTCGAGCACGTCGCGCAGCACCATCACCTCGCGGTTGCCCTGCGGCAGCAGCTCGAGACACTCCTCGAGCACCTTGCCGAGCTCGGCGCGCTCGACGTCTTCGTCGGGCTTCGCGTCCGCGATCGTCTCGGGCACCTCGGCGATGATGGGCCGCTTGCGCGCGTGCGTGATCGCCGCGTTGACCGCGATGCGCGTCGCCCACGTCGTGAACGCGGCGTCGCCGCGGAACTGGGTCAGGTTCCGAAACACCTCGAGCCACGCCTGCTGAACGATGTCTTCTGCTTCGTCGTCGCTCTTCATGATCGCGCGCGCCGCGCGATACAGGCGCTGGTTGTGACGGCGTACGAGAATTTCGAAGTCCTCGCGTGCGCCGCCGCGGATGCGCTCCACCAATTGCTGATCGGTGAGCTCCTCGAGCTTGGGTACCGCGGTCATGATCAATAGAGAGCGTAGCCCGGGATGCCGTTACAGGCTCGGTTGGCTCGGCGCGCCGTATTGCGGCAGGTCCACGCGCCAACGGCCGCCGATCTTGAACAGCTGCAAGCGCGCGCGTCCCGCGGCCGACACGATCTCGACGATCGCGTGATCGCCGCGTTGCTCGATCACCGTGATGTCGGTCGGTGCGGCCACATTGTCGCTCGCACCGATCGAGATCAGATCCTTCGCGGTGTAGCGCGTCGCTGCACCGACGAGATCGGTCGCGCGCTTCGCTTCTGCGTCGAGCCGCGCGCGTGTCGCCGGTGTAAGGAGCTCGAACACGAGATCGCGATTGTTCGTCTTGGCGGCCTGTAGCAAATCACGCACGGTCATTTCCGGCCCAGGTTGTGTGACCTGGCAGCTACGCCCAGCGACCGCAGCCGCGAGTGCCATGGCAGCGAGAGCACTCGCAACTGCTGCAATCGTTGACCTTCTTGTGCCTAATGCGAGTGCCACCGTACGCCCCGGCATTGCGGTTGCACTCTCCGACGCTCGCGGTGGTTGCCCGTGTAGTCGGTTTCCATCGAGGTTCTGTGTACTTGTGGTCAACTATCTCGTCAACTAGGATGAATCGTTGGATTGGATTGCCGTCCAATCACTTAGGAGGCTCGACATGAGTTTGCGACGCGTTGCACACGTTCTTGGCGCTGTTGGCCTCGGCCTGGCGCTGCAAGCCTGTGTCGTTCGCGAGACGCGGCCCGTGAATGCCGGTTACGGGTACGGATACGGTTATCAGGCTCGCGCCACCGTCACGGTCGGCGCACCGAATCCCTATTACGTCTCGAGCATGCCTCCGCAGCCGCTCTACGAGTCGATGACGCCGTCGCCGGGCTACGGCTACGCGTGGCTCGATGGCTACTGGCACTGGAACGGATACGAGTGGGTCTGGATCAGCGGCCGCTGGGAACGCCAGCAAGAAGGCTACGTCTACATCCAGCCGTACTACGACTACTCGGGCGGCTCGTACGTGTACACGCCCGGCTACTGGACGCAGCGCGATCGCGTGCCGTCGAACTGGCAGGTTCGCGATCATCGCGACGGCCGTCCGCCGAGCTACACGCCGCCACCCGGCTGGCACTCGAACCCGCCGCCGACGGTGGGCGGTAATGGTGGCGGTGTTCGCCCGCCGCCTGGCGGCGGAGGTGGCACCGTCGTGACGCCGCCGCCCGTCGGTGGTGGCGTGATCAGCAACCCGCCTCCTCCAGGTGGTGGTGTTCGTCCGCCGCCTCCGGGCAACGGCAACTGGATCCCGCCCGGAACGCCTCCCGGCCAGGTCTCGCCGCCGCCCGGTGGTCGTCCGACGCCGCCGCCGCCGGGCACCGGCGTGACGCCGACGCCGCCGCGCCCCGATCGTCCGCCGCCGAGCACCGGCGTGACGCCGCCGCCGCGACCGGATCGTCCGCCACCCGGCAGCGTCACCCAGCCGCCGCGCCCGGAGCGTCCGCCGGTGCAGCCCCCGGTTGGCCATCCGCCGCGTCCGGACGGTCAGCTGCATCCGCCGCCGAGCGACAACCAGGGTCCTCCGGGCCCGCCGCCGCGCCCGATTCGCCCGACGCCGCAACCGCCGTCGGCGGCACCCGCGCCGCGGCCGGTCCAGCCGTCAGGCCCACCGAGCGCGGCACCCTCGCGTCCGTCGGCACCGGCGGCGCCGGCCACACCGGCGCGCCCGTCGCGTCCGAGCGCACCACCGCCGAACAGCAGCACGCCACCGCCAGCAGCCGGCCCGGGCTCACCGCCGCCGCGTCGCCACTAAGCAGCGCGCGAGAGCGTGAACGAACGAAGCGGCGCCATCCGGCGGACGGCGCCATCAGTCGACGCGCAGCGCGCGCTCGAACTCTTCGGGATTGCTGCTCGCGTAAATCGCGGTCTCCATCGAGACGACGCCGCCGTTCACGAGATCGATCAGATGTTGATCGAAGAGCTGCATCGAGTAGAGGTCGCGACCCTTGCGGATCAGATCCGGAATGTCGCCGAGGCGTCCCGAGCGCACGCACTCGCGGATCGTGCGCGTGACGCGCAGGATTTCGACCGCAGGCAGCCGGCGGCGACCGTCTTTGCTCGCGAGGAGGCGGAGCGACACGACGGCTTGGAGGCAGTCACCGAGCCGATCGCGGGTCACGTCCTGTGCGTCGGTCTCGAACAAGCCGACGTAGCGCTGGATCGTCGCGACGGCATCGGGCGTGTGGATCGCGGACAGCACGAGGTGGCCGGTCTCGGCGGCCTTGAGCGCGGTGGAGGCGGTCTCGCGATCGCGGATCTCGCCGACGAGAATGACGTCGGGATCCTGGCGCATCGCTGCCGTCATCGCGTCGCGGAACGACTCGGTGTCAGCGCCGACCTCGCGCTGGATGATCATGCACTTCTGCGGCTCGTGGATGAACTCGATCGGGTCCTCGATCGTGACGATGTGTGCGTGCCGCGTCTCGTTGATGTAGCGCAGCATCGCGGCCATCGTCGTCGTCTTGCCGTTACCGGTCGCGCCCGTGATGAGCACGAGGCCACGCCGGGCGTCGGCGATCTCGGCGAGGACCGGCGGCAGATTGAGCTGCTCGATCGACAGCACCTGGATCGGGATCAAGCGCATCACGATGCCGACCGCGCCACGCTGGCGGAAGATCGACGCACGGAAGCGGCCGCGTTGCGCGAGCGAGTACGAGACATCGATCTCGGCAAACCGGCGGGTGAAGTCGACCGTGATGCTGCGGTCCTCGAGGATCATCCGGGCGATCGACTCGGTATCGGAGGCAGTCAGCGGCGGGACTTTGATGGCGCCGAGCAGCTCACCATGGAGGCGGTAGTGCGGCGGATAGCCGACCTCGAAGTGAATGTCCGAAACGCCGCGCTCGATGCCGAATGCCAGGAGCTTGTGAAACGCGTTCCTGTCCATAAGCGAACGACCAGCGGTACAACCCGCGAATCGGCGCTCAGTTTAGACCAGGACCGCTCGGTCCTGGCTCGCCCTCGGACGAATTTTCTTGGCGTTTGAGGCTGGATAGCAGCGCCTCGCCGGTCGCCTCGTCATCGCTGAGCGGCTGCCACATCGGAACCGGCGTCGTAGCCGCCGCTGAATGCTGCGGGGTGTTCTCGTTCGGTGGCTCGGATGCGCGCGGACGTGGACGCTCCATGCCCGGGATCGCAAAGTCGCTGGTGATCTCGTCTTCAGGGCGGCCGAAGACGTTGCGCGGGATCGCGCTCTTGCTACCGGCCGCGGTCGGGACCGGCAGGTCGCGATCATCATCCTCGTCGTCTTCGTCGACATGGGCCCGCGACGAAATCTTTGCGGGCATCGGCGAATTGGTTGCAACGCTCCGCAGCTCGGCCCGCACGTAATCGGGAAGCGTGGGGAACGGCGGCCCCGGCCTTGCCATGTAATAGCCCTGACCGTAGCGCAGGCCGAGATCGCGCAGGGCGACCACGTCATCTACGTGCTCGATGCCTTCGGCAATCATCACGGCGTCGATCGTCTCGGCAATGTGCCGGAGCGAGCGCAGCATCTCGCGCTTGACGGTCGACCGCGCGATACCGCGCACGAGGACGTCCGAGATCTTGATGAAGTGCGGGCGCAGCGACATCACGGTCTCGAGGTTCGAGTGGCGCGTACCGACGTCGTCGATCGCGACGCCGAAGCCCATCGCGGTGTACGTCGCGAGCGCGCGCTTGAACGACGCGAAGTTCTCGATCGCGAGCCGCTCGGTGATCTCGAAGACGATGTTCGCGGGCGTGAGGCCGGCGGCCGAGAGCAAGTTGCCGACCTCGACCTCGATGAACGCCGAGTCGTAGAACGACATCGGCAACAGGTTCACGAACAGGCGATGCACCGGCTCGAGCGTCATCGCGTTACGGAGTGCGCCCTTGAAGCACGCGCGGTCGAGCTCGACGGTGAGATCGACCTCGTCGGCAATCGCGAACAGCGTCGCGGGCGACTCGAAGCCGGTGCCGCGCGGACCACGCGTCAGCGCCTCGAACGCGAAGATATCGCCGGTGCCGAGGTCGACGATCGGCTGGTACACGCTCGCGAGGCCTTCGCCGAGGATGACGTCCTGCAGGTTCGTCCGATCGCGGTGCGCCTTGCGCTCGCCGAGGTTGCGCGCGTTTTCGCTCGCGTCGTTGACGAGACGCGCGGTGAGGCGTTCGGGGCGAATCAGCGAGTTGCCGAGCACGCGCGCGTGACCGACCGTGATGCGCGGCGCCTCACGAAGCACCTCGCTCACCATCGGCGCGAGCGCTTCCTCGACCGCGCGCTCGACGGACTGCGCGAGCTGCTCGAGGTCGATGCGGTGCGCGCCACGCGGCGCGAGAATGATCAAGTAGCCGTCGCCGTCGCCGGAGCGGCAGATCAGGTCGGCCGGATCGAGGACGGCACCGCGCAGGCGATCGAGCACCGCGGCGGCGTGGTCGTAGATCTCGCTGTGGTGCTGGACACCGAGGTCGAGCTCGACGCGATGGAGACGGGATAGGTCGACCATCAAGCACGACAGCGAACGATCCCGCGTGAGGATCGACGTCACCTCGTGCATGCGCTCCTGGTACGGCCGGAAGCGATCGACCTCGGCCTCGCGCACGCGACCGAACGGGCGACTGCGCGCTGCCGCCGCCGGACCGGCATCGCCCGACGAGAAGAAGTGAATGCGGCCGGGACCACCGCGCTTGGCGCCGCGCAGTGCGGCTTCGGCGGCGGTGAGCAGGCCTTCGGGATCGGCGGCGTCCTCGGGCAAGCACGCGACGCCGATCGACAGCGAGAGCTTGCGATTGCCCGGCATCGTCGCGAGCGCGACGGCATCGCGCAGACGCGCTGCCTTCGTCAGTGCGCCCGGCTTTGCGGTCTCGGGCAGCAGCAGCACGAATTCTTCGCCGGAGTAGCGGGCGACGATGTCGGAGGTGCGCACGCGGTCGGGCGATTCGTCTTCCTGGATGATGAGCGCGATCTTGCGCAGGATCTCGTCGCCGACCTGGTAGCCGAGGTCGTAGTTGATCTGCGCGAACTGATCGATGTCGGCGATCAAGAGCGACATCGGCTGGCTGTAGCGATTCGCGCGCGCGACCTCTTCGCGCAACCGCTCCTGGAACGCGCGATGCGTGTACAGGCTCGTCAGCGGATCGCGCAGCGTCAGCGCGTCGAGCTGATTGCCCATCTGCGCGAGCTGCTCGGTCGCCGCGGAGATTTCACGGCCGCGTTCGGAGAGCTGTGCTTCGAGGATGCGCTCGTGCTCGCGCAGCTGCGTGTTCACCGAGCGGAGCTCGTCGAGCAGGCGGTTGTTGTCGCGCTCGAGCTTGAACGTGTGAATGAGCTGGTCGACGACCTGCAGCAGGTCGGTCAACTTCCACGGCTTGGTGATCACGTAGTGGAGGTGACCCGCGTTGATCGCGTTGATCAGCTCCTCCGACTCCGGGAATCCGGTGACCACTGCACGCCGACAGTGGGGACGAATCTGCGCGACGCGCGCCAGGAGCTCCGCGCCGGGAAGTCCAGGCATGTGGAGATCTGCGAGCACCGCGGCGACATCGGCGTGCTGCTCGATGAGCTCGAGCGCCTGTTCGCCACTCGTCGCAAGCACGACCGTACAGCGCGCACGAAGCACGCGTCCCAAGGCATTCAGATTGTTCTGGTCGTCGTCGACGCAGATCACAACCGGTTTGCCTGGTTCTTCCGATACCGGCTCTGGAGCCTCGGGGACTGCCAATGTGCCTTCCAGTATAAACAGGGTCTGATGCGCCCGGAACCTTCCGGTGCGCCTGTGGGTTATCGAAGTACGGCGCTACATGCGCCTACATTGGCAGGATCTTCACGCTGAGGATCCTCTCGACGAGCATCGTAAGCCCGAGCAGGAAAATGATTCCTGCGAGCAGCGGCAACCAAGTGTGGCGGTAGCGCTCGCCTCCTGCGACGCGTGCGACACCGTAAAAGACGGGTAGCGCGACGAGGACGATCGACAGCTGGCCGATCTCGACGCCGACGTTGAAACAGAGTAGCGGCACCACGACATCACGCGGTGGCAACAGCTCGGCGAGGGTCGCCGCAAAGCCAAGACCGTGGATCAAACCGAAGCCGAACGTGAGCCCATACCGCCAGCGCACGTCGGGGCGCACGATGTCTTCTGCCGCCGTGTACGCGATCGACAGCGCGATCATGCTCTCGACGAACCGACTCGGTAGCTCGACGTAACCGAGCGCCGCGGCGATCAGCGAGATCGAGTGCGCGATCGTGAACGCGGTGATCACGACGGCCGTCGAACGCAGCGTGGTGATGAATGGGCGGATCCGCCACTCGCGACCGTCGCTCCGCGTCAGCATCACGACGAGCAGCAGCGCGAGCACGAAGCAGATGTGATCGACGCCGTCGTAGATGTGATCCATGCCGGTGCGGATCCATGCGAGCAACGACGGTGACTGCCCGGCGCGCAACGTGACCTTCCCCTGCTCGGCGCGCACGATCGTCTGGATCGTTTCGCTGCCCGGCTTCGCGAGCTGGATGATCGCTTCCTGGCGGCGATCGAGCGCGAACAGCGCGCCGAGATCGACCTCGACCGCGTCGACGCGCGGGCACGTTGCCGTCCACGTCACCGCGATGAACTTGTCGTCGACACGATTCGCGCGCGGCGCGCTCGCCGTGCAGCCAGTGAGCACGAGCCAGTGCTGGACGTACGGCACGACGCCAGCCACTGCGAGCGCCTCCTCGACGGTCGGCTTCGCATCGGCGGGCAGGCCCATCGGCTCGGTGACGTCGGTCGCCGCGCAACGCAGCTCGACACTCACGGTCGTGTCGTGAATCGCGAGGTCGATGTACTTGACGCTCGTCTGGTGCGCGAACGCGCGCGGCGCGAACGCCACGAGCGCGAGCACGAGAACACCGATCCGCATCCGCACGCGGCGGTTTTACCGCGAGTCCGTGGTCTTGCCGGCCGGGACGGCCACCAGTCCGCTGAATCCCCAGAAGTCCCACGGCGCCGTCGTCATCGCCGTCTCGATCGCCTGGTCGTCTAAGCCCGCACGCTTAAGAAGTGCGATTTCTTCCTGGCTCGGACCATCGACGCGCACGTTTCCGAGGTCCGTGCCATAGAGCACCGTTACACCGGCCGCGCGGAGTCGCTGCAAATTGCCGATCGCATCGTCACTGCCGCCGAAGGCCGCCAACGTCGACAGCACGGCCGGGAGCCCGGTCTGCGCCTCACGCTTCCACGCGGCGACCGTGTCACCGCTGAGCGGCTCGACGGGCGTGTGCGCGAGCACGTCGGCGTGGATATCGGCCGCCACGCGCGCGCTTGCATCGGTCAGCGCATGCACGGCGACCTTCAGGTTCAGCGAGTGCGCATAGCTGACGGCGACCTGCGCGAGCTTCGGATCGAGGCCTTTGTCATCGAGCGCGATCTTGATGACCCGCGCGCCTTGTTTCACCAGGCGATCGATCGCCTGTTTCACACACGCCGACTTGCCGCAGCCAATGCCATAGCCGTCGGCGCCCCACGAATCGAGCGGGTAGCCACGCGGCCGCGTCAGCATCGGGCCCGACTGGATCACGAGCAGCGGGTACTTCTTCCCGAGCGCCCACTCCGGCGACGCGAGGTCGACAACCGCATCGACACCGTGCTGTGCGAGCTTGTCGGCGACCGGATAGAACGCGAGGTGTACGTGCGAGTCGACGACGTGCTTTCGATCGCCCTCGCGAACCTCGGGCTTGGCGTTCGACGGCACGGCATGCGGTTGCGCCGGTGACGCGGCCGGTGGCTGCGGCGCACTGCACGCGACGAGCAGACACGCGAGCCAACGCACGCATGAGATACGCGCGAGCCCGAACATCGGATCAGTATTGGCAGAGGTATGCAAAGTTGCCGCTCGTCGGGACTTCGCTCGCATCGCACGGTCGATCATCCCACTGCTTCTCGGCGCGCATGCCCGCGATGATCACGCAATCCTCTTGATAGGTCGCACCAGTGCCGCCGTTGTTTGGCTCGTCCATGCCCCAGTTCGTGAACGACAGCGGCGTGCCGTCATCCCACACGAACGTCATCTCGACCGCCTTGTCGGTCGCGCCGATCCACGTGTTCGTCGTGCCGATGAACTGCTCGGCGAACGTGTCGAGGGCCGCGGACTTCAGGTAGGCGAGGTGTGCCGTCATCGCCGTGCACGCGGCTTTCGCGTTGACGTACGTCGTCGGCGTCGCCACGAACACGAGGCACGAACCATCTGGCGCGACTTGCGCCATCGTGCCGCCCATACACGGGCGCGCGTCGGGTGGCGCGTCGATCGCTGCGTCGCGAATGACCTTTGCGTCGGGCGACTGCATGTTGTCGTCGCCACCGCCCGGTCCGAGATTCGCCCCACAGGCCGCCGCCGTCGCAAGAACAGCAAATGCGGCGCGGCCCGTCATCTACTTTATTGTGCCCGATCGTGTAGGTTTCGGGACACATGAGTCGTCAAGCACCCCTCGTGTTCATCATGGCGGCTGGCCTCGGCACGCGGATGAAGAGCGATACGGCCAAGGTTCTCCACAAGATTGCTGGTCGACCGATGCTGCACTGGGTGGTGGGAGCGGCGCGCGCAGCTGGCGCCGAGCGAGTGGTCGCGATCCTCGGCCATCAACACGAAACCGTGAAGGCGGCGCTGGATGCGAGCTTTGGCGCCGGCAGCGTCGAGATCGCACTGCAGCCCGAGCAACGTGGCACCGGTCACGCCGTGCAGTGCGCGTTGCCCGCGGTGACGAACGAGCCCGACGATCGCATCGTCGTGATCCTGACCGGTGACGCACCGCTGCTCGTCAGCGAACGCATCGCCGAGCTCGTGCGTGCGTGCGCGGAATCGAAGTCTGGCCTCGCGCTGCTCTCGACGCGGCCCGATCGCGACATGCCGTACGGCCGCCTCGTGCGCGACCAAAGCGGCGTGCTCGAGCGCATCGTCGAGCATGCCGACGCCACGCCGGATCAGCGTCAGATCCGAGACACGAACGCGGGCTTCTATGCGATCCAGCTCGGCCACCTGCGCAAAGATCTCGCGTCGCTCCGTGCGGACAACGCGAAGGGCGAGCTCTACCTGACGGACTTGATCGCCGCCGCGTACAAGCGCGGTGGAGCGACGTCGATCGACGCGCCGTTTACCGAAGTCTCGGGCATCAACGATCGCGTCGACCTGTCGACGGTCGAAGCAGAGGCGCGCCGCCGGATCAACGAGAGGTGGATGCGGCAGGGCGTGACGATGGTCGATCCGCGCGCCACCTACATCGACGCCGACGTCGGGCCGCTCGGCAAGGACGTCTGGCTCGGGCCCGGCGTGGTGCTGCGCGGCAAGACCAAGATCGGCGACAACGTTCGCATCGACGCGGGCGCCGTCATCACGGATGTCACCGTCGGGGACGATACGTACATCAAGGCATATTCGATCGTGGCGGAGACGGTCATGGGCGAACGCGTCGAGGTCGGTCCGTTCAGCCACTGTCGGCCAGGTACGCGAATCGACGAAGACGCGCGCATCGGTAACTTCGTCGAGACCAAAAAGACACACGTGATGGCCGGTGCGAAGGCCAACCACCTCGCCTATCTGGGTGATGCCTCGATCGGCCAGAAGTCGAACATCGGTGCCGGCACGATCACCTGCAATTACGACGGCGTGAGCAAGCACAAGACCACGATCGAAGCGGGCGCATTCATCGGTTCGGATAGCCAGCTCGTTGCGCCGGTCACAGTCGGGCGAGACGCGTACGTCGGCTCCGGATCGACGATCACCAAGGACGTCCCCCGTGGGGCGCTCGCGCTCAGCCGCGTCAAACAGACAAATATCGAAGGCTGGGCGGATCGGTTCCGCGAAGCCCAGGCCAAACGCAAGAAGTCCTCCGACGACGGCCACTGAGCATGCTATTTCACAGCCGTGTACTGCTCGATCGACAAGATCGACCTCGCGGCACGCATCGAGGGTAGACCGGTCGCCGTGCAGACCGATCACCGCGCGTACGCGGAGATCGAGGCCGAGCCCGAGCTGTCGGTGTTGTACGCGATGGCGCGCGTGCTCAACGCGCGCACGCACCTTTTCGAATCCGGTCACACCGATGCTGTCGTTCACTACGCGGTGAATCACGAACCACCCGCGCTGCTGCGCGAAGCGATCGGCGCGGTCGGCGGCACGCTCGAGCGCGGCAAGCGACTCGAGGTCCTCGGCGCTGCGAACGAAATGCTCGCGAGCGAGCTCGCCGATCGTAGCTTCGCCGCGCTCGCGAATCGCGTGAAGTCGCGCGTCGGCAGCCGCGATGTAGCGATCGCGCTGCGCATGCTCGAAGATCAAACGTTCACCGATCCGCCGAGCCGCGACGACGAGCCAGCGTACTGGCAGCGCGTGCTCGAGCTGGCCGCACTCGCCGGCGAGCTATTGCGCGCGAGGTACCCGGGGCACTGGGTGCAGACCGATCGCGCGCTCGTGCCGTTCGGCTTCCAGGTGCAGAGCGGTGCCGCCGTGATGTTCCCGACGAACCGCGCGCAGCGGGTGATCGAAGACGGCGCCGACGAGAGCCTGTTCAAGCTGCTGCTCGCCGCCGAGGAAACGGTACAGCGCCCGACCGATGCGATGACCGGCCGGCTGATGCCGAGCCTGCGCAGCCGCTCGGATATCGAGCTCGACGAGGTCGTGTGGCGCCCGATCGTCGACGATCAGGGACCGCTCGACTTACCAGTTGTCGTGTGTGGCATCGACGGCGAGAGCACGTTCGGCATGATCCGCCGCGAGGCGATGACGAAGACCGTCGATGCCGCGTTCGAAGAAGCGCTGATGAACCTCGGCGACGAAGAGGTGCAGTGCGAAGAGATCGAGATCGCCGGCCTCACCGTGATCATGGTGTCGGGCAACTTCTACGCGGCGGAGAAGATCCTCGATCGCGAGTTCATGAAGTCGTTGCACGAGGAGCTCGACTCGGAGCTGCTCGCGGCATCGACGCCCGCGCGCGGCTGCCTGCTCGTCACCGCGAACTATCACGACAATGCATCGCTCGCGCGGTTCGCTGCGATCGCGCATGCACGTCACGAAGATGGCGGCGGTCGCGCGATCTCGCCGGCCGTGCTGCTCGTCGAGAAGGGCCGCGTCGCTGGTTACGTGCGCGGCCCCAATGTCCCCAAAGAACGCCCCGAGACTGTTACTGCGCGAGCAGAGACCGTTCCGTCGACACCGAAGCGTGTAGGCTTGTGGCGTCGTCTGCTCGGCCGCAAGTGAACGCAGAATTGAACCGCCAAGACGCCGGGAACGCCAAGCCGAAGAAAAAGATCTTCTGGGCTTGGCGTGTGAGTCGCCTTGGCGGTTTATCTCTCTTGCTCCTTGCCTGCAGCGGCAAGGCGAAAGTGCCTAAGCGCGACGATGCAGCGGTTCATGCGAGCACCAGCGACGCCGGAACTGCGGATGCCGACAAGGCGGTGTTTCCGGAGCTCGCGCAGTTGCCGAACGTCGAACCCGTTCGAGTGATCGCGTTGCCCGCGCGTCCTGATGTGCCGCGGTTCAACGTGGGCGGTCCCGTGCTGGCGGGCGACGTCGCGGTCGTGAGCTCGTCGCAGTTCGGCTTCATCGCTGTCGACTTTCGCGGTGGCCACATCGCGTGGACGAAGCCCGCCGGCGCACACGTCGCGCCACCGCAGCTGATCGACGGCAACGTCGTGTTGATCGGCGACTGCATCAATCCGCCTGAAGTCAAAGATGACGAGACGCTGCTCGCGTGCATGCGCGTCGTCACGCCGACCGGCTCCGACGAAGCGTATGTCGCCGTACGCGGTAAACAGAAAGTGGTCGCTGCGTTCGCGGGCAGCGCAGGTGAGCAGCACGTCGACGCCACGGATAAAGGAGTGCTGTGGCGGCGCGGCGAGCAGGCCGTCGTCATCGATCTCGTGACGGGTGTCGCGACGCCCGCGCCGGCGACCGAGCCTCCGCTGGTCGTCACCTATAAGGAGAAGACGTGGCGGATCCGTCGCACCGAGGACGGTGTGATCACCGCGGAAGGCAAACCGCCGTGGCACACCGATCGCGCGTACGGCACGTTGCTCGGCGGCGTGTACATTCCGGAGCAGTCACCGTTCGTGCGTGTCGCGAGCCCGACGCGCCATCGCGGCCAGCCCGAGATCCTGTTGTTCGACATGGACGCGACCGGTTCGCTCAACAGTCAGGTCTCGATGAGCCCGGCGCCTGGCATTGGCCTCATCGGTCATGCGATCGACAGAGTTGGCGACGTCGCGCTCGCAGTCAGGCTCGATACCTCACTCGAGCGCGATTACATCGCGGGCTACGCGGCGAACGCGCTGCTCATGTGGACGTATCCGTTGCCGCGCATGCCGCGCGCCGATCCGGTGGGTATTGCGATCGCGCACGATGCAGTCGTCGTGTTCCACGACGGCGACACGTTCACAGTTTTGCCCGAATTGTCGGCGCCTCCTACGGCGCCAGGCGCGGTCCGCGAGCCGTCGGAAAACGCTACACCGTAAGTCCGCGAGCCCATTCGCAAGTCAGCTGGTACGCCGCCTGCTCTTAGGTCCCATCGACCAACGAGGAGCCTACGATGTCCAAGCTGCTTTCCACCGTGCTGACTGCCACCTGTGCTCTGTCGCTAGCGGCCACCGGCTGCATCAAGCAAGACGCACCGCCCGATGAAATCGCGCGCGCGATTCCGACTGCCGAACAAGTTCGCATCAAGCTGCCGAACAGCGGCAAGACGCTCGGCGATCTCGCGAACTACTACGTCGTCACCCGCGACGTCACGCGCACGCTCAACGGCGGCACCGCGTGGGTGCTGGTCCTGATCCACTCGATCGTTCAGTACCCGGTCACGTCGACCAACGGCAACGTGTACACGTGGGGACCGTGGAGCGACGCGCTCGCTCCCGCCGAGTACAAGCTCGATGTCACCGCGAACGCCGACGGCACGTTCGACTATCAACTGTCGGGACGTAACAAGACGGTTTCAGGATCGCAGTTCGAAGTCGTGATCGACGGTCACGCCGACCCGCGCCCCGGCGACCTCCAGGGCAACGGCGACTTCCAGCTCGACTTCGATGCTGGCCGCCGCGTGAACCCGGTCGACTCGGGCGACGCGAAGGGCAAGGTCACGGTCCAGTACGACCTGGCCGCGCGTCACCTCGACATGCTCGCGCAGGCGCCCGACGCGAACGGCAACCCGGCGATGTTCGAGTACGCGTACAACGAGACGCTCGACGGCGGCGGTGACATGGTGTTCAACGCGACCGCCGATGCCGGTGGTACGGCGCTTCCCGAGAACATCGTGATCCGCTCGCGCTGGCAGGGTGATGGCGCCGGCCGTGGCGACGCCCGCCTCGCCGGTGGCGACCTCGGCACCGCGCAGGCGATTGCCTCGGAGTGCTGGAGCACGCTGTTCCGTCGCGTGTACTACACCGACAACGCGACCTGGCAGCCGACCGAGGGTGACGTCGCGCAGTGCGCGTACGGCACAGCGGACCTCCCGCCGCTCGACTGAGGCAGAAACTGAGTCCTGCTCTTACGTCCTCCCTCCAGCCCACAGCCCTTGTGGGCTTTCGTCGTTTCGGGGTAACACCCTCGGCCGGAGGATTTTCACGATGGCAACGATGCCCAAGGACGCTCAGGATCTGTTCGACAACCTCGTCCCGGAGGGCTTGAAGCTGTACCCGGACAAAGCTCGCGAGCTCAACGCGATCTACTGCTTCAAGATTACGGGCGACGGCGGCGGCGAGTGGACGGTGGACTGCACCGCGGATCCGCCGAGCTGCACGCGCGGCGATTCGGGCAAGGCCCAGTGCACGGTTGAAGTCGCAAGCGACGACTTCAAGACGATGCTCAGCGACCCCAACGCGGGCATGCAGCTCTACTTCCAGGGCAAGCTCCGCGTGTCGGGCGATCCGATGCTCGCGATGAAGCTGCAGCAGCTGTTCGAGATCGCGCGTCCGAAGTGAATTAAGCGCGCGAGTCAAGGCATGATGTATCCATGACTGGACATCGTGCCTCGGCACTTGCCGACGCATTGCGCGGGATTCGAGTTCTCGATCTCTCGCGCCTGCTGCCGGGTCCGTATTTGACGATGGTGCTCGCCGACATGGGGGCCGACGTCGTCAAGGTCGAAGACCCGAAGCTCGGTGACTACCTGCGCGCGTTCCCGCCGGGCAAAGGCGGAATGTCCGGACGCTTCCTCGCGATCAATCGCGGCAAGCGCTCGCTCGCGCTCGATCTCAAGGCGCCCGCCGCGCGCGACGCGTTCTTGAAGATGGTCGAGAAGGCCGACGTCGTCGTCGAGAGCTTTCGCCCGGGCGTGATGGACAAGCTCGGTATCGGCTACGCCGCGCTCGCCGCACGCAATCCGAAGATCATCGTGTGCTCGATCAGCGGCTTCGGCCAGACCGGGCCGTACGTCGAGCGCGCCGGTCACGACCTCAATTACATCGCGCTCGCCGGCGTGCTCGCGATGACCGGTCCACAGGACAGCGCGCCGCAAATGCCCGGCGTCCAGATCGCCGATCTCGCGGGTGGCGCGCTGTGGGGTGCGACCGCGATCCTCGGCGCACTCGTCGGCCGCGATCGCACTGGCAAGGGCGCGCACCTCGACATCTCGATGACCGAGGGCGCACTCGCGCTACTCGCCGCCGAATTCGGCAATCTGTTCTGCGGCGCGACGCCATCACGCGGCACCGAGATGTTGAATGGCGCTGCCGCGTGCTACGGCGTGTACCGCACGAAGGACGACCGGTACGTGTCGGTCGGTGCGCTCGAGCCGAAATTCTGGATCGCGCTGAACCAGGCGATCGGCCGCGCGCCGAACGTCGCCGAGATCGTCGACATGAAGCTGCAGGCGAAGACGCGCGAGGATCTCGCAGCGATCTTTGCGACGAAGACGCTCGCCGAGTGGACTGCATTCTTCGCGGAGCGCGATTGTCTCGTCGAGCCCGTGCTCGAGCCGCACGAAGTCGTCGACCATCCGCTGCACCGCGCGCGCGACGTGTTCTTCGAGATCGATGGTGGCGAAGGCGTCGGACCGATCAAGCAGGTGCGCACACCCATCGGCACACCGGCGCACGCGACGCCACCTCCGCGCCTGGGGCAACAGTCCCAGGCTGTGCTCCGCGAATACGGATTTAGCGACGAGCAAATCGCTGCACTGACGACATAGATCACCAAAAATTTTGCGGTGAGAGATGTAGGGGCGAGATCATTGCGCTTCGCACGCGACTCGCGCGCGCGATTACCCCACTATCGATTTTGGGAGACTCTATTTATGAAGCACATCCTGCTCGCTGGATTGCTCGCGTTGTTTCTCGTCGCGTGCGGCGACAAGAAATCCGACGGACCGAGCTGCACCGCAACCGGAACCGCGTGCGCGAACGGCGCAGCTGACTGCTGCACCGGGTACTGCGAGGAGCTGACCGGCAATTGCGCGCGCGCCCCTGGCACGTGCGGCGCCGACGGCACCGACTGCTCCGTCGGTCCCGACTGCTGCTCGCTTCACTGCGACGACAACTTCAAGTGCTCCGGCGACGCGTGCGTCTCCGATAACCAGGATTGCGGCGGCGACAACGACTGTTGCTCCGGCATCTGTACGAGCGGCAAGTGCGCCCCGCTGAACCCGGGCTGCAAGACGTCGGGTAACACCTGCGCCGGCCACAGCGAGTGTTGCTCGGGGTTCTGCGACAACGGCACGTGCAGCATCTCGCCCTCGTTCTGCACCCAGAACGGCGACGTCTGCGTCAACGACGGCGAGTGCTGCGGCGGTACGTGTATGAAGCCAGACGGCGCGACGCTCGGCACGTGCGCAGTCGTTCCTTCGAATGGCGCGACGGGGTGTGACACGCTCGGCATCGTCTGCGCTCAAGGCGCTTCGTACGACCCGGCAACTCCGCTGCCGACGTGCGGTGGCAGTTGCTGTAGCCGCGCGTGCTTCCCGTATGGCCCGAGCGGCGTCTTGATCTGTCAGCCGCCGAGCGGTTGCCGGCCGACCGGCGAGCTCTGCTACGAGGACGCGGACTGCTGCGGCGGTCCGGGCCAGCCAGACAACAATCCGTCGAACGTGATGTGTCGAAAGGAGGCGGGCTACGCCGTCGGGCGCTGCGACAACGGTAACTCGTGCTCGCCGGCCGGTGCGATCTGCCGCCTGCAGAGCGTCGAGTGCAACGCGAACGCGAACTGCTGCGCGGGTAACGTGGAGCAGTTCGATACTTGCCATCAAGACAGCCTCGGTATCCCGCGCTGTGGCGTCGGCGTGGGCATCGACTGTACCAATCCAGCGGACCACGCCGGCATGCCGTGTGCGTCGAGCGCGGACTGCTGCGGCCTGCCGTGCGTCGGCAACCCCGATACTGGCTTCGTGTGCGGCTCGACGTGCGTGACCCAGGGCGGCATGTGCACCACGACCGCGGACTGCTGCGCGGGTCTGCCGTGCAACGTCCCCGCGGGCGAGACGGTCGGTATGTGCGGTATGCCGCAAGGCTGCGCCGACTACGGCCAGGCGTGCACGACGACGGCGGACTGCTGCAACATGCTGCCGTGTAACAACGGCAAGTGTGAGGGCATCATCCTCTAGTCGGTACGACCGCTACGTCGGCCAAGCGGCTCCTCGATGCAGGAGCCGCTTTTTTTGCCCTCAGTGCGGCGAGTGCTTTTCGGCGCGGCCGAGCGGCTAGCTACGGCCAGGCGTGCACGACGACGGCGGACCGGCGCAACATGCTGCCGTGTAACAACGGCAAAAAGGCATCATCCTATGCTCACTCTACGTGATAAGTGAGTGTGAGCGAAAAGCCGAGCCGCGAGAAATACACCATGTCCCGCACGCCGTCGTTGTTCGTGCCCGTCGGAAATTCGAGGCGGTACTGCGAGCGGCCTGCGCGTGGGCCTGCGTTCGTGTAGTCGTCTGCCACGCTGCCCGTCACGTCGAGCGACTTCTGCTCGACCGTTGCATTCGCAGAGAAATCGCCCGCGGTGACCAATGGAGCACCGCCAAATGCGGCGCTGTCGAACGTCATGAATGTCACGTGCTGAGCCTTTACGACACCAAGTTTCGTGTACGGCGAACCTGAGACCGAGTCCTGTGAACCGGTAAGGAGAACGCGTTCGACCGCGGCGCCGGTCGGAAGCGTGGGCAACTGGAAGCTCACCAACAGTCGCACGTACG
>DASUFX010000644.1:0-9815 GCA_036274355.1 Kofleriaceae bacterium
AATCACGGGCCCGCGCCTACACCACGTGCGCGATGCCGGCTCACAAACCTCGCTCTCCATCCTGTTCCGCGCGGTACCCGAGCTCGATCCCGCGTACGTCGCACTCGTCGCCCTGCTCCGCGTGCTCGACGACGGCATGTCGACGCGCCTGCACTACACGCTCGCCGACCAAAAAGGCCTCGCCTACTCGATCCACGCCGCGATCGAGCCGCTCGCCGACGCCGCGCTGTTCGAGATCACGGGCGCGACGGCGAACGCAAAAGTGCCGTCGCTCGTGCGCGAGCTGCTCGTGCTACTCGACGGCTTACGCAAGGGTCAGGTTTCCGCCGACGAGCTCGCGAAGGCGCGCGTCCGCTATCGCTACGAGACGCTCGCGTCGATCGACGACGCCGCCGCGATGGCCGGCTGGTTCGGCGGCACCGCGCTCTACTACCGGCCGCCCGCGCTGTCAGAACGCCTCGCGCAGATCGAGAAGGTCTCCGTCGACGACGTCGTGCAGGTCGCCGAGCAAGTGCTCGCGCCGCACCACCTCGCGCTCGCTGCGGTCGGGTCGCTGTCGCGTGCGCGCCTCGGCGAGCTCCGCCAGACCGTCTCCGACTGGCGCTAACCCCGTCGACTGGCGCCAGACTTATTGTCTGCTATACACGAAGCCATGGGTGGCATCGGGGACTCGTATCGCAACATCGTCGTGCTGACCGGCGCCGGCATCTCGCAGGCCGCGGGTTTGCCGACGTATCGCGGCCCGGGCGGCCTGTGGAACGACCCGGCGAAGATCGCGCTGTCGAACGTCGAGGCACTGAACACGCGGCGCACCGACGCGTGCGCGATGTTCTGGCAGCTCTACTCCTCGGCACGTGAGGTCAAGCCGACCGCCGCACACCGCGCACTCGCCGCGTTCGAAGCAAAGCTGCCCGCGGGCGCAAACTTCCTGCTCATCACGCAGAACGTCGACGGTCTTCATCAAGCCGCCGGCTCGACGCGCGTCTGCGAATTTCACGGCAGCCTCGCGCGCTGGCGCTGCTTCGACTGCGGCGCGGAGCAAACGCTGCCGACCGAGCCGACGCATTGCGGTCAACCGATGCGCCCGTGCGCGGTGCTGTTCGGCGAAGAAATCCCGGCCGAGGCCGAGCACGCGGCGAAGCGTGCGTTGCGCGATTGTGATCTCTTCGTCGCCATCGGCACGTCGGGCACTGTCGTACCCGCGGCGTCGTTCGTGCGCTGGGCCGCATACGCCGGCGCCCGTCGTGTGCTGCTCAATCTCGAAGTCGACGACGACGCGCGGGCCGAGTTCTCCGAGTGCCACACCGGCGCCGCCGACGAGCTCGTGCCGCGCTGGTTCGGCTAGCGACTGCGTACGAATTCGCGTCGCAACCCAAGCCGCTTCGGGCAAGATCCGTCCAACGCACCATGCGCGCACTCATTGTCGTCTTATTGCTCGCCACGACTGCGAGCACAGCGAGTGCTTTCAAGATGCGCGCGCCCAGCGCGGCGGAGCCGTACATCTCGGCGTCATGCGACGTGACGCCGGGAATCTTTCCGAGCGACGGATCGACGAACGTGCCGCGCAACGCGCACGCGTGGGTGTTCGGCGGTACCTCCGGCGACTACCACCTTCGTCACGGCAAGCAGGACGTGGTGCTCAAAGGCACGGTCCACGATCCGTTTCGCATCGTCGAGGTGCCACTCGGCGCGCTCGAGCCCTACACGACGTACACGCTCGCGTACGCGGACCAGGTACTGACCACGTTCACGACCGGCGCGAGCAACGATGTCGAGCCGCCCGCAGCGCCGGACCTCACGTGGGCGCACCTCTCGTCGCAGAACGGGCTGCCGGTCGATCTGAGATTCGAGCCACCAGGCGACACCGCGATCATGAAGCTCACCGTGGTCACCGACGGGCGCGCAGTCTCGATGTTCGCACCAGCGGCCTCGCTACAGCACTTCGGTGCCGAGTGCGCAGGCGCCTCACTCCACGTGAACGAGTACGTTTGCTTCGACCTCGCTGCGATCGATCTCGCAGGCAACCGTAGCGCGGCGGCACGTCGCTGCACCACCGTCACGCAGGTGTACTACCGGCACCGCGGCGATGACTTCCGCGACCGCTCCTATGATCCCAACAGGACCCACTGGGGGCTTGTCATCTTCATGCTCGTATTCAGCCTGGTCTCGGCCGTCAACGTGGTCTTGTTCCGCACGCGAACCGCAAGGAAGGCGTTCGCGGCCAGCTCGCTCATACCGATCGCGGCCGAGCTCGTGCGCCGCCTCGCGCTCTTGCAACGCCGGAACGCGGCGATCGTGTTCGGAGCGTGCATCGTGATCGTGGCGATTTCCTGCGGAACCGGCGGGCTCAATGCAGGGGCTGTGTTAGGTGCCGCACCGATCGCGTTGGCAGTGCTGGCGTGCGGAGACCTGTGGCGAACGCACCGCGTGCTCCGCCGCCTCCACAACGAGCCTGATCACGCGACGATGCACGACGGCAACTATTACCTCTTCACAGCGGATGGCGAGTGGATCGCCGTCTTCCCGTCGCAGATGGAGCTCGTGCGAAAAGCTGCAGTGCCCACGGCGAAAGTTCGGTAGCATGAGTACATGATGGGCCGTGCTGTCATCGTGCTCTGTCTGCTGGTGGGTGTAGCGAACGCGTGTCCGATCAGATTCGACTCACCGGAACAAGAGCGCGCCTTCCTCGAGCGCATGAAGCGTTCGCTGGAACCACAGGCTCACCTCGAGGCGTCGACCGCGACGCAGCTCGGTGGCAACGTCGCGCAAGGCGCAGACTGGCACGGTGCCGCGGTCGCGTTCGCGTTGATGGGCCTGTGTGGCTTCGCATTCTCGATCACGCGCGGCAATGCCGTGCGCCGCACCTTCGCGACGAGCCAGTGGATGGAGGACGCCGACATCGACGTGATGCTGAACGTCGCCAAGACTCAGGCGACCCGCATGGCGATGTTCGTCGGCGTGTGTGCGACCGCGCTCGCGCTGTTCTCGTCGCTACCGATCGAGCTCGAGGCGCGCGTGATCCTCTCGGTCTCGCCCGCGATGCTGATGACGATCGGCGTGGTCGCGCTCGTTCGGCTGCAGCGGCTGGCGGCGATCGATCCCGACGGCATCCGCGTGACCGCGCACGGTCACTACTTGTTCGTCGCGCGTGACAAGCAGCTCGTCGGCTGGGTCGGAGCGTCACCCGAGCTGCTCGCTCGTGCGAGCGCGCTACCGACCGCGAAGCTGCACCGCTAGCGCGTGTACACTAAAGAACATGCGCCGGTCGACCGCGTTGCTGCTGCTGTGCGGCTGCCGGCTGAACTTTGACCTCGTACCGGGCGACGATGTACCCGGCGACGGCTCCGGCGGAGCGGCGTGTTCACGCACCGTGCAGGTCGTGCCGCCGTCGGGCGCTGCCGATGGGGTGCTCGCCACCGGCGGCACCGACACTGCGGGCTCGTGTGGCGGTGAGGGGATTGGCGATCTGTTGTTTGGCATCGACGTGCCGAGCGGCGCGCAACTCATGGCTGCGACCGATGGGCCGGACTCGGCCCCGAACACCGTGCTGTACGTGCGAACCGATTGCGACGATCCCGCGACCGAGATCGTGTGCAATCGCGACAGCGGCATCGCCGGTTTCTCTGCGGCACGCATCGAGGGCCTCAGCGCAGGCCGCTACTACGTGTTCTTCGACGGCGACGCCGGCGAGACTGGCACCGTCGACGGCACGATCCAGTTGCTGTTGCCGGACGGCGCCGCGTGCACCGGTGACGCGACACGCGATCGCTGCGGCTCGGAGTCGCATTGCGATGCGGTCACAAAACGCTGCGTGCCGTCCGCATGCACGGTCGCGGAGATGTTCACGACCGCCGGCACGTACAACCGCACCGTGACCACGATGCCTGGGTTGCCGAGCTTGCATGGCGCCACCCGAAGTGACTGCACCAGCGGCGGCGACAACGGCGTTCGCGCACCGGAGGCTGTGTATCGTGTCCAGCTCGCCGCGACCGCGACTCTGCGCGTATCGACGGCATCGACGCAGACGGATTTCGACACGCTCGTCTACGTGCGTGACGGCTGCACCGGTGCCGAGATGGGTTGCGACGACGACAGCGGCAGCTCGGTCGAGGCCCTGACGTCGGACCTGACGCTCGTCAACCTGCCGGCCGGTGACTACTACATCTTCGTCGATGGCTTCTCGACGAACACCGGGTCCGCGGATCTCACGATCACGTTCTAAGGAATGGCGGCCGCGTAGAGGAACTTCGCGGTGTCGATCTGGGCGTCGCGCAGCGCTGCACCGATCGCGGCATTGACGCCAGCGTCGCCTTTCCAGCACGACGTCGTGTCGAAGTACTCGTCGTCCATGTCGTCGTTGCACTTCGCGATGTACGCGTTGCCGAGCGCGTTCCACAGGCCCGGCCATTTGCTGTTTGCGGCCCACGCAAGGTTGGACAGCGCGGTGTTGACGGTGCCAGTCGGCGCGGTGTTCCAGTCGGACGCGACGTAGCCGTTCTGGATCTCGACCGCGTAATCCTCGACGTGCGAGTGCATGTCGAGCGGCCGATCGGTCGCGGCGAAGTTCGCAGCGTGCATGGGCTGCGTCATGTCGGTCGCGTAGTGCAGCGCGAGGCCGAGCTCGTAGCAGCCGTTGTTGACGTCGTTCGCGGCGAGCTTGGTCTTCGCGGTCTGCAGATGCTTGAGTGCTTCGTTGTATGCCACCGGGCTGGTCTGGCCGGTGTAGTTCGTCCCGGTGGACGGATCGTAGAAGTGCGATCGCCACGTGTACCAGTTGTTGTACGAGACCTTGTGATCGGCATCGTCGAGGCCGAGCTGCCAGCGCGTGCGGCACGTCGAGTTGTTCAGCCGTGCGAACGCCTTCGACGCCTGCGGCAGCGACGTGTGCTTGCCGAGGATCGTGATCGCGCGATTCACGATGAACAGGTGCGTGCTCGCGCCTTCGTTCGTCGGACTACCGGACGCCCAGTACGGATCCTTTTCGACAGGCGGATCGGTGCTGTTCGTGCCGTACGGATCATCGCCTGCGCTCGCGCAGCCGAAAACTAGAATGAGCGGGAACGTCCCCCACAGTCGCCTCATGTGGCATCGGTATCACCGTTGCGTGACGGGCCCGCGATGAGGTTGCTTTCATCACCTCGCTCGCACGCGGATTGATTGCGCACAACAGTGCGCATCCGCGATCCCGCGCAACGCGTGCGCGCGAAAGGAGCTGTTATCGCCGACGACGATTGCGGCCGCGGCGATGGCCCTGCGGATTATGCGGGCGGGGCGCACGCGTCGGGCCTTGGCTCGGCGGCGTCACTGCAAAAGGCACGCGTGATTCGTAGGGGTGGCCCTCGACGACCGGAATGTCCTGGCGCGTGAGCTTGAGGATGTTCTTCCAGTCCGCGCGTTCCTCGACTTCGACAAATGTCAGCGCCATGCCGGTGGCACCGGCGCGCGCGGTACGGCCGATGCGATGCACGTACGTCTCGGGGACCTCGGGAACGTCGAAATTCACGACGTGCGTGATGTCGTCGATGTCGATGCCACGCGCTGCGATGTCCGTCGCAACCAGCACGCGAATGCGGCCGGCTTTGAAATTTGCGAGAGCCCGCTCACGTGCGTTCTGCGATTTGTTGCCGTGGATCGCTTCGGCACCGATGCTCGCCTTCGACAGGTGCTCGGCGATGCGGTTCGCGCCGTGCTTGGTGCGCGAGAACACGAGCACGCGGCGCATCGCGGAGTCGCGCAGCACGTCGACGAGCAGCGCGCGCTTGTCGCCCTTCTCGACGAAGAACACTTCCTGCTCGACCTTCTCGGCCGTGGTCGACGGCGGCGTGACCGCGACCGTCTCCGGCTTGATGAGCAGGCGATCGGCTAGGTCTTGCGCTTCGGGCGGCATCGTCGCCGAGAAGAACAGCGTCTGGCGGCGCGACGGCAGCATGGCGATCACGCGCTTCACGTCATGGATGAAACCCATGTCGAGCATGCGATCAGCTTCGTCGAGCACGAACACTTCGAGCTGGCGCAGATCGACGAAGCCTTGGCCCGACAGATCGAGCAGGCGCCCGGGCGTCGCGACGAGGATGTCGATGCCCTGCTTGAGCGCCTGCTTTTGCGCGGCCTCGCCGACGCCACCGAAGATCACGGTCGTGCGCAGCGGCAGGTGCCTGCCGTACGTCGAGAAGCTCTCGCCGATCTGCGACGCGAGCTCGCGCGTCGGCGTCAGCACGAGGCAGCGAATGTGGCGGTGGCCGCGCCCCGGCGCGATGTGCGCCAGGCGCTGCAGGATAGGCAGCGCGAACGCCGCGGTCTTGCCAGTGCCGGTCTGCGCGAGCCCGAGTAGGTCGCGGCCGGCGAGCACGTGGGGAATCGCGCGGGCTTGAATCGGTGTCGGTTTCTCGTAGCCCTCAGACGCGACCGCTTGTGCGATCGGCTGGATGAGCCCGAGCTCTGCAAACAACATAGACGGGGCGATATAGCAGTGCCCGGCCCCGATGGATAGAAAAGATAGCTACTTGAGCTGGGCCTCGAGGGTCTTCTTGACCACGCCGTCGAACCCGTTCTTGTCCTTCGCGTTTTTCTCCAGGTACTCGTCGCGCTGCTTGGCCAAGTCGGCCATTTCCTTCTGGGCGACCTCACGCTTCTTCGCACGGGCCTCGAGCTCGGCCTTGAGCTCTGCCTTCGACTTGTTGCGCATCTCGGTGGGCAGCATGCCCTCCTCGAGCTCGTCGACGTTCATCGCGCCGGTCGCGACACCTGCGACAGCGTCCTCGGTCGGCTTCGTCGAGGTCGCACCCTTCTTCGCGTAGTAGACGCCACGGTCGGCCTTCGCCGCTGCCGGCGCAGCTTCCGCGGCCGCGATCTTCGCATCGTAGCCGCGGTGCACTGCCGCGTCGCCGTAGACGACGGTCGTCGAGTCGATCTCGCCCGCGAGCGCCGCCATGCGATCGTCGTACGGCGTCGCGATCTGCTGCACGCCACCGTCCTGCTGGATCGTCGAGAACTCGCCGTTGCCGAGCATCGCGACCTGCTGCCACGCGCGAGCGGTGTCACCGTCCTGGCCGCAGCGAATCGCGTTGATCTTGATCTGCATCTTCGCCGCCTGCTGAGCGGTCTGCTCGTAGGTCGGCACTTCGCCGCGCGTCGCCGGCGGTGCATCACCGACGAGGAAGATCATCTTCTTCGCACCGGTGCGCCACTTCATCTTGTGAACCGCATCGTAGAGCGCGGCATCGACGTTCTCCGGCACGTCGCCGCCGCCCGCGGCCTGGTAGCTCGACAGCTCGACGTACATCGCGTCGAGATCGTCGGTCAGCGAGAAGTCCTTCGTGACGTAGTCGTCGCCGAGGTCGCGATACGCGACGAGACCGACGCGGAGATCCGCGTTCGGATCGATCGACTTCACCTGATTGGCGATCGACCACACGGTGCGCTTCGCGCCATCGAGCAAACCGCCCATCGAGCCGGTCGTATCGACCGCGAACACGATGTCGACCGGATGACCGCTCTGTGCGATCGGCGGCGGCTTCGGTTGCTCGGAGACGAGGGCCTCGGTCGCCCATGGCTTGAGCCAGAGGACGAGGGCGACGGTGGCGACGGCGGCGGTGGTGATTCCGGTGGTTACGGTGCGCTGACGGTCGAACATGCCTGCTTTCGACGCACCACCCGGCACTCGGATCTACGCGAAATAAGGACCCAAGGCTTCGATTCCTACGGTGTCACTTGTGCTTACGCCGGCCCGCGTCGGGCCGCGGGGCGTCAATGCCGGCATCGACGGGCGGAGCCGGTGGCGGCGTTGGTGTGGTAACCGCGACCGCCACGCTACGCCGCGCTTCGATCGGCCGGCACACTTTGCTGCCGCACAGCCAGAACCGAACGTGCACCTTGACCGCGAAATCGCCGGCCGCATCCGCGCGCAATGGGACCGCGAACCGCGGCGCATCGGCTTCCGGATCAACCGCATCGCCCCGACCAAGCCGCCGCTTCTTCACGCTGACGCCGCCCTCGGGGGCAAGATCGATCGTAAGGCCGGCGTCCTTCGAGATCGTGCGACCGCGATCGACATTGATCGTGATCGGCAGCGTGCCGCTCGCACCGGGCACGAGCTCGACGCGCTCGGGGATGCGCAGGTCCCAACCGACGTTCTGCGCGTCCGCACGCGCGAACAGCAGAACGGCAGCGACGAGCGCGATCCTCACAGGATCTGAGTCGCGAGCTCCGCGAGCGGCGAGCGCTCGCCCTTGGTCAGGATCACGTGGCCTGCGATCGCCTCGTTCTTGAAGCGCTCGGCAACGGTAGTGAGACCGTTGTTCGACGAGTCGAGGTACGGGTGATCGATCTGATACGGGTCGCCGGTCAGGATGATCTTCGTGCCTTCGCCAGCGCGCGTGATGATCGTCTTCACCTCGTGCGGCGTGAGGTTCTGCGCCTCGTCGACGATCATGTACACGTTCGGAAGCGAGCGGCCGCGGATGTACGTGAGCGGCTCGATCTCGACGAAGCCGAGGTCGACGAGCTCCGCGTAGCTCCGGCCGTCTTTCTTGTCGGTCTTGTTGAGGCCGAGGAGCAACTCGAGGTTGTCGTAGATCGGCTGCATCCACGGGTTCAGCTTCTCTTCGATGTCGCCCGGCAGATAGCCGATGTCGCGACCGAGCGGGAAGATCGGGCGCGAGACGAGCATCTTCGAGAACACCTGCTCCTCGGTCACCTTCTGAAGACCGGCGGCGATCGCGAGCAGCGTCTTACCGGTACCCGCCTTGCCGACGAGCGTGACGAGCTTGATGTCGTCGTTGAGCAAGAGATCGAGTGCGAAGTGCTGCTCGCGGTTACGCGGCTTGATGCCCCACACGCCCTCGCGCAGCTTCTTGACCGGCACCGCCTTGCCGACGCCCTTGTCCCAGCGGGTGAGCGCGGACTTGCCGCCCTCGTCCTTGAGCGTGAGGAACTCGTTCGCGTGGAGGCCGGGCGCGTCGACGACGACTGCGCTGTTCGCGTAGAACTCGTCGATCACGCCGGACGGCACGAGCAACTCGCGGTTGCCGGGATACAGCTCGTCGATCGAGATCCGCTCGGGCTCGAAATCCGCGGTCTGCAGGCCGAGCGCGTCGCCGCGGACGCGCATGTTGACGTCCTTGGTGACCATGATGGTCGGCGTCTTCGGATCGGTGTCGCGAACCTCGAGTGCAAGCTCGAGGATGCGCTGATCCATCGAGCGCGAGTCGTAGCTCGGGTTCTTCGGCGGATTCTTCGACAGCGCGACGCGCACCGTTCCGGCGCTCGGCAGCGGTTGCGGATGTTGCAGCGAGCCCTTATGGCCGATTTCGTCGAGGATGCGTGCGACCTGGCGAGCGTTGCGACCGAGCTCCGACTGATCCTTCTTGAACGTGTCGACTTCTTCGAGCACGTAGATCGGGATCACGACGTTGTTGTCCGCAAACGCGTAGACGGCACGCGCGTCGTGAAGCAGGACGTTCGTGTCGAGGACGTAGTTCTTGACCGCCACGTCGCGACAGTCTCAGAACCGCCCGACGACGGCAAGGCCACCGGCCCCCGCGCTCGCAGTCGGGATCACGACGGTGTCGCGCGGTGCCGTGAGAAATACGATGGCGCCCGCCGTGGCCAGGACCGCACCGCCGATGGCAAAGCCGGTCCCGATGTTCGCGCGCGTGATGGCATCGCTCTGGTTTCTCAGGCCGTCATCGTTGCAGACCGACACACCACCGTCCTGCATGCAGTGTCCGTTGTCGAATTCTGCGTTGTATTTGTTCTTCGCACTGATGCCGAGCGCCACGCCGGTGACCAGGCTGGCGATGCCGAGCCCGCCCAGC
>DASUFX010000645.1:0-25811 GCA_036274355.1 Kofleriaceae bacterium
GGCCCTGCGCCGCATCGCGTGGCTCGGCGTCGTGGTCCTGATGTTCGTGCTCGTGCTGGTAGCCGGCGGCAACGCGTCGGTGATCAAGGCAGCGACCTCGTACACCGGGCTCGGCGCGCCGATCGCACGCGGCGTGCGCAAGGTCTTCGATCGCGATCACGACGGCTTCTCGCGCGTGCTCGGCGGCGGCGATTGCAACGACAGCGATCCGAAGATCCATCCCGGTGCGCCCGAGATTCCCGACAACGGGATCGACGAGAACTGCGTCGGTGGCGACGCGACTGCCAAGCAACCGCCACACGACGTCGGCTTCGCCCCGGTGCCCGCCGCCGTGCCGCGCGACGCGAACATCGTGCTCATCACGATCGACACGGCGCGCGCTGACCACTTCGGCATGTACGGCTACAAGCGGCCAACGAGCCCGACGCTCGACGCGATCGGCGCGCAGGGCACCGTGTTCGAGGCCGGCTGGGCGCACGCGCCGTCGACGCGCTACTCGATGCCGGCGATCCTGACCGGGCGGCTGCCGCTCGACGTCTACTACAACTATGCGATCGAAGGCTGGCCCGGCCTGTCGCCGAAAGCGACGACGCTCTGCGAAGCGCTCGCGCCGCTCGGCTTTGCGACCGGAGCGATCACGAACTACGAGTACTTCGATCGCTACCGGGGCATGGACCAAGGCTGCGCCGAGTACGATAACGAGAACGCGCGGCTGCACAACCGAGTGACGGGTTCGGGGCCGGAGCAGACGAAGGGAAGCTCGTCGCGCGAGCAGACCGACAAGGCGATCGCGTTCGTCGATCGCCACGCGAACCAGAAATGGTTCTTGTGGGTTCACTATTACGATTTGCATTACAGCTACGAGCCGCACCCAGGGACTTCGTTCGGGTTCGATCGCGAAGCACTCTACGACGGCGAGATTCGCTTCACGGATTCGCACATCGCGCGGCTCGTCGAGGCACTGCGCCAGCGCGGCCTTTACGACAAGACGATCATCGTGGTCACCGGCGATCACGGTGAAGGCTTCGGCGAACACAACGTGCTGATGCACGGTTATCACCTGTACTCGCCGCAGACGAAGGTGCCGTTCATGATCCGCGTCCCCGGCTTGCCCGCGCGCCGCTCGACGACGCCGGCCGGTCACGTCGACATCATGCCGACGCTCGTGAACCTCGCCGGCGGCCAACCGAACCCCGACATGGAGGGTACGTCGCTCGTGCCCGCGCTCGCCGGCGCCGATCAGCCGCGCACGCTGTTCCAGCAGCTGTCGTACGAGAACAATCACGAGATGCGCGGTGGCGTCGACGCGCACTGCCACGTCATCTACAACGTCAGCCCGGAGACGAGCTGGGAGGTTTATCGCGTCGACCGCGATCCGCTCGAGACCGAGGATGTCTCCGGTGACAGCGACCAATGTGCCGACACGCGCCGCGCGTTCGAGCGCTGGTACGACGCGGGACAAGTGCCACCCGGCGCCGCGGAGGCGCTGCTGCCCACGCGCCCCGCAATGGCCAAGCCACTCGATGCCGATCTCGGCGACAGCGTGCGCCTGCTCGGCGTCGACGTGCCCGCCCAAGCGAAGCCCGGCGACGCGGTCAACGTGACGTGGACGTTCGAGGCACGCGGCAAGGTCCCTGCCGACTGGAAGCTCTTTGTCCATGTCAAAGGGCCGGGGAACATTTTCATCAATGGCGATCACAAGCCGACGCGGCCGTTCGAGTGGTGGACCGCTGGCCAGTTCATTCAGTATTCGACGACAATCACACTGCCCCGCTTCGCACAGCCGGGCGCGTACACCATATGGGTCGGCATGTTCCGCGGTAACCAGCGTGCAACCGTTCGCGCGCCACACGCCCGTGTCGACAACAACGCGGTCGAAGCGGCCACGTTCCAGGTGGCGCCCCAGGTGGTGCCGTGACCCCGGGCGTGCGCCGCTCGCTCGAGATCACGGGCTGGGCGCTGCTCGCCCTGCCCGCGCTCTATCAGATCCTGCTCTTGTGCTCCGCGATCGGCGGGCGCGTCGCGTATCCGTATGACCTCGAGTGGATGGAGGGCGGCATGCTCCACCACGCGCTCCGCTTCCAGACCGGTCACGGCATCTACTCGGAGCCGTCCGTCGAGTTCATCCCGTATCTCTACACGCCGCTCTACCCGGCCCTGCTCGCGATCCTCGGCGAGATCTTCGGGCTCACGTACACGCTCGGTCGCGTGATCTCGGTGCTGTCGCTGGTCGGCATCGCGATCGTCGGCGCAATCTCGATCTGCTCGCCGCGCAACCGCAACGCTGCGATGTTGCCGGCCGTCGTCGGCACGGTGCTCGCGCTCGGTTTGTTCGCCGCCGTCTATCCATTCGTCGAGGGCTGGTACGACCTCGTGCGCGCCGACGCGCTGTTCTTGTTCCTCGTCACCGCCGGCCTCGTCGCCGCGATGTACTGGACGGATCAAGGCGAGGGCTGGCGCGGTCACGGACGCGTCGCCGCGGTCGGCGCGATCCTCGCGTTCGCATTCTTCACGAAACAGACCGGCATCTTCTACGTGCTGCTCGGTGGCGCGATCGTGTTGATCCTGCGTTGGCGCCGGCTCGCCGCGTACATCGCTGCGGCGGGCGTCGTCGGCCTCGGCGGCTCCGGCCTGATGAACCTGTCGAGTGGCGGCTGGTTCTGGACGTACATCCGCAAGATTCACTCCGCACACGACTTCAACTACGACCGCTTCTGGGTGTCGTTCGGCAACATCCTGTGGCACTTCCGCGCGCTCACGATCGTGATCATCGTGACGCTGATCGTCGTGGGGTACACGTGGCTGCGTCGGCCGGCCGAAGGCTCGCGCCGCGAGCTACCGCGGCAGACGCGGCCGTTCTTGCTCTGGACGTCCGCATTCGTCGTATCGACGATCGTCGGCGCCATCGGCTGGGGCACCGAGTTCGCGCACTTCAACGCGTACATGCCGGCGTTCCTGCACGGCGCGCTCGCCGCTGGTGCAGCCGTGCCCGCGCTCGCGGCGTGCGCCGGTATCCTGTGGGGCGCGCGCCAGCACTCGCAACTCGTCGTCCACGGTGCAGCGGGTCTCGCCGCGCTGTTGCTCGCGGTCACGTGCCTGCACTGGACGTGGCAACCGAAACGCTTCAAGCCAACGGACGCCGATGTCGCCGCGGGCGATCGCCTGATCAAGCGGATCAAGGCGCTCGACGGCGAGGTGTGGATGCCGTCGCACCCCTGGTACCTCGTGCTCGCCGGCAAGCAGCCGCACGTCCACCGCATGGGCGTCAAAGACGTGACCACGCGGCAGAACCGTCGCATCGTCGGCCTCGACGACGCCCTCGAGAAACATCGCTTCAGCTCGATCGTGTTCGACAACCGCGATCTGTTCCTCGAGCTACCGCGGATCCGCCAGTTCTACCGGCCGGCGCTGAAGCTGCCCGCCGACGAGCGACCGCGGCTGTTCACCGGCGCGATGATCGTGCCGGATTCGATCTGGGTGCCGGCGCTCGAGGTCAAGCCACCGGCCGGCGCACGCGTCGTGTTCGACTTCGAGATGACGTCGTGGTCGGGCTGGACGAAAGCAGGCTCGGCGTGGGGCCCAGGTCCGGTCACCGAGTCGCTGCCGGGCCAGGATCTCGTGATCGGTGCAACCGGCCAGCGCTTCGCCGACAGCATGCATGGCGGTGACGTCGCGACCGGACGACTCACCTCGCCGACGTTCCCACTCGACGGCAATCGGCTCACGCTGCAGGTCGGTGGTGGCACCGACGCGACGAAGCTGCGGATCGAGCTCTGGGTCGAGGGTCAGATCGTCGCGTCGAGTGGGGCGCCATCGCTCGGTGGTGACGTACTGCGCGAGGTGAGCTGGGACATCAGTGCGCAACGCGGGAAGTTCGCGACGCTCGTGCTCGTCGACGACGCGACGACCGCCGACGGTCACATCGTCATCGACGACGTGTGGATCTGGGATCGCTAGCGATACCGCGTCGCGCGTAGCGCGCTAGCGCGACAATCCCGGCGAGCGCCGCCTGGTTCTTGCATCGCTGCCGAGGATGCTGATGCGGCGGCCGATCTCGTATCGCGCTGGTATCGCGCTTGGCGCGATGTGCACGCTCATGTTCGTTGCGGTCGCGGCCGTGGCCGCGGCGCTGTTCGGCATCCCAAACCCGGCGTACCGGCTGTTCGAGCTCGTATCGGGTGCGCTGCCCGGCGTGGTCGTCACGTCGGCGATCGACATCGTCGTCAAGACGGTGCACAGCGCGGGCGCGACCTCGACAGCAGCGGCCGCGAAGGAGATCGAGCGCGCGATGGCGATCGCGCTCGCGACGGGTCTCGGCGGCGTGCTCGGCGCCGTCGTGGTGTGGTTCGTTCGCCGTGGCAAGCACGCGCTGCTGACCAGCCTTGTTGTCGGCACGGTCGCGGGCTGCGTGTACGTCGTGATCGCCGGCATCAGCGCGATCATGATCGTGGTCTCGCTCGCTGGCTTCGTCGCGTGGGGCGGCGTGCTCGGCGTCTCGATCCGCGCGATGGCGGAGCACGCGGGCGTGAGCGCGGAGCGTCGCCAGGTTCTCGTCGTGATCGGCGTCGCGACCGCCGCGACGTGTGCCGTCGCGTTCGGCCTCGTCAGGCTGCTCGGCCGTGGCGGCGCTCGGATCAGCCGCATGCTGCGGGCGGAAGACGAAGCCGCGCTGACCTCGGGCCCCGCGGCGTCGCCGTCGCCCGAGTCGCTGACCGCGCGCTTTTCGCCCGTCGACGGCACCCGCGCGGAGATCACCGACAACGCGCACTTCTATCGCATCGACATCAACCTCAAGCCGCCGTCGATCGATGGCGCGACGTGGACGCTGCCGATCGAAGGTCTCGTCGGCAAGCCGCGCGTGCTCACGCTCGACGAGTTACGCAGGCGGCCGGCGGTGAGCCAGATCATCACGCTCGAGTGCATCTCGAATCCGGTCGGCGGTGATCTGATCGGCACGAGCCGGTGGACCGGCATACGGCTCGCCGACCTGCTCGCAGAGCTCGAGGTCGCGTCGACGGCGCGCGCGCTGTCGTTCGAGGCAGCGGATGGCTTTCACGAGACGTGCAGCCTCGACGACGCTCGCGATCCGCGCGCGCTCCTCGTGTACGCGATGAATGGCGAGCCGCTGACCGAGGTGCACGGCTATCCGCTCCGCCTCTACCTGCCAGACCGCCACGGCATGAAGCTACCGAAGTGGATCACCCGCATGGAGCTCGTCGCCGACCCGCGGCCGGGCTACTGGGTCGAGCGCGGGTGGAGCGCGGCCGCGATTCCGCACACGACATCCGTGATCGATGCGGTGACGGCGACCGGCGACGGGGCCGAGCGCATGATGTCGATCGGCGGCATCGCATACGCCGGTGCGCGCGGCATCCAGCGCGTCGAGGTGCAGATCGACGACGGTGCGTGGCAGGACGCGCAGCTACGGACGCCCGCACTGAGCCCGCTGACGTGGGTGCAGTGGCGGCTCGACGTGCCGTATCGCAAGGGCAAGCACACGATTCGTGTCCGCGCGACCGACGGCACCGGCGCGTTGCAAGACACCGTCGTGCGTCCGCCGCATCCCGACGGTGCGACCGGCATCTACACGAAGCGCGTCGACGTCTAGTGGCGGATGATCACGTCGTAGGCGTCGCCGCCGACGCGGTAGTACTTCCACTCGCGATCGAACGTCCACGCGCCGAACAGGTTGATCACGACGCCCGCGATCATCAGGCCCTTCGCGAGTCGGGTTAGCGGCCGCGCGCCGATCGCGAGCAGCATGATCAAGAACACCATGTAGTCGAGGCTGAACCGGTAGCCGAACTGGACCCAGCCGCTGTTCTGATAGAGCAGCGACGGCAGCGCGACACACGCGACGGTGATCCACAGCGCGCGGTGAAGCGCCGGCTTCTCGCGCGGCCACAGCAGGTAGAGCAAGACCGGCGTCGTGAACCACAGCGCGAGCCCGTGGCCGCCGATCTGAATCCACGGCGCGCGGCCGGGAAGCTCGGGAAGCAGCGTGAAGCCGACCGTGAGGTTGCGCGACAGATAGTGGTAGCTCATCAGGCCCCACTGCTCGATCTGCGGCGCCTGGCGGACCTCGAGGTACGTGTGGCCGAACTCCGTCGGCGAGCCGAAGCGGACGTAGTTGTAGATCATGCCCGCGATCGCAAAGGCGGCGACCGGAATCGCGAACTTCACGAGCGTGCGCACGAACGCGCGGCGATCGCCCTGGGCCATGCGCCACGCTTCGAGCATGAACAGCGGGAACATGAAGGCCATCGGCGTGCGGGTGAGCGCGGCTGCACCGAGCGCGAGGCCTGCGATGATCGGGCGCTTCGCCTCGATCGACGCCCACGCGTAGAGCAGCGCGAGCACGACACCGACGACGTGCGCGGTGTACCAGACCTTGCCCTGGACCGCGGAGAAGAACATGACGCTGCCGAACGCGAGCGTGCCGACGAGCCAGAGATCCTCGCGCACCGTGCGTTGCGAGAAGCCCGCCTCGGCGAGCCGGCGCAGCAGCAGCAGCGTGAGCGGCAGGATCAATGCGGCGACGAGCAGCGTCGGGATCACGTCGTTGCCATCGCGGCCCGAGATCAGCGCCGACGGCATCATCAGGAGCGTCGGCAGCGGCGGGAACGACATGTACCAGGTGGTCCCGCGGACGCCGCGCACCTGGTTCGCCGGCACCTGCTCGCCGTCGAGCGTGCGGAACACCGGCTTCGAGATCATGCGTTTGCCCTCGACGATGCGGCCGTCGGCGAGCTCGACCGTCTCGAGCTTGGCCCAGTCGTTATCGACGAGCGGCGGATCGACGTGCGCCTGCCCGTGCAGCCACGCATCCGCCTGGAACACGAACTGCGGCGCCTGCGATTGCTTCGCAATACGGCTGCCCGCGAGCGCGCCGTAGACGACGAGCCCGATCGCGAACAGCGCTGCATACAGCCGCACGGGCTGACATTACGTTGCCGCCGGCCCCGTGTCATAGATCCGGGCAGACCGCCCACTGGGCCGGTACGCGCGGCGTGGTAGTTTGTCGGGGTTGTCGACGCGACCGTCGCCGATCGCCGCGGTCCCCGCGCTGCTGCTGGTCGTGGTTGCGTTGTGGGAGACCTGCGCGACCCCGCGCGACGCTGCGGAGGTCCCGGGCGACAAGGCGTGGGCCAAGGCGGCCGACGTCGTCCGCGCCGGCTACCAGCCCGGCGACCTGATCGTGTTCGCACCCGACTGGATCGATCCGGTGGGCCGCCTCCACCTCGGCGATTTGATCCCGGTGGAGATGGCGGCGCGCATGGATGCCGCGCGCTACGGCCGGATCTGGGAGCTGTCGATCCGTGGTGCACACGCGGCAGACACCGCGGGCCTCACCGCGACCTCCGAGCAGACCGTGGCTGGCATCACCGTGCGGCTGTTCAGCCGCACGCCGGCGACTGTGGTCTCGGACGTGCGTGACGCACTGGCGAGCGTGAAGGTCGAGGGGGCCGCGCGGCCAACGCTCGAGCTGACCGAGGTCGGTTTCGCGCCGCATCGCTGCATCCAGATCGTCCCGCCGCCGAAAGGTACAGTGCGGATCACGTTCCCGCAGCTGGCGCTCGGCAGCGAGCTCGTCGGCTACGCCGGCCTCGCCGACATCTTCACCCGCCGCTCGCCGCGCGGTCCGGGCAAGCTCGCCGTCGAGATCGGCGGGAAGGTCGTCGCGCGCATCGCGCCTGGCGTCGACGACGGCTGGGTGCGGTTCGCCGCGCCGACGACGCCCGGCCCCGCCGACGTCACGTTCATCGCGAGCGCAGACGATCCGAATCGATTGATCTGCTTTGCCGCGGAGGCGCGGCGATGAAGATCAACTGGAAGTGGCGGCCGAGCAAGCAGCGCATCGTCGGCTGGGTGCTCGCGCTGTTCACGGTGCTGCTCGTCACCACGAACCAGCAGGACATCGGCATCGCGCGCGACGAAACGGTCTACTTCGGCGCCGGCACGCGCTACGCCGAGTGGTGGCTCGGCCTCGTCACGTTCAAGCACGGCATCGCGAAGAAATCGATCACCGACACGTTCGGTGGCGCGCCGGGCGGCGGCACGAACTCCGAGCATCCGCCGCTGATCAAGACCGCGATGGGGCTGTCGCACTGGCTGCTCTACGACAAGCTGCACGTCACCGACGAGCTCACGGCGTACCGCTTCCCCGGTGCGCTGTTCGCCGGGTTGCTCGTGCTGCTCGTGTATTCGATGACGCTCGCGCTGTGGGGCTTTCCGGAAGCCGTGATCGCCGCGCTGTGCACGCTGCTGTTGCCGCGCGCGCTGTTCCACGCCGGGCTCGCGTGCTTCGACGCGCCGATCATGACGCTGTGGTTCGCGACGATCTATGCGTACTGGCGCTGCCTCGACGAGCGCAAGTGGCCGTGGCAGGTCGGCGTGGTGTTTGGCCTCGCGCTCGCGACGAAGCACAACGCGGTGCTGCTGCCGTTCGCGCTCGGTCTGCACTACGTCGTGATCGCGTGGCGCGCGGGTAAGTGGCGCGGCCTCGTCTATCACAAGCCGCGCGTCGTGCTGTCGCTCGCGCTGCTCGGCCCGCTCACGCTGATCGTGCTGTGGCCGTGGCTGTGGTTCGACACGTTCGCGCACATCAAGCAGTGGCTGTCGTTTCACACGAGCCACGTGCACTACAACTTCGAGTACCTCGGCACCAACTGGAACGCGCCGCGGTTCCCGTGGCATGTCGCGCTCGTCACGACGCTGTTCACGGTGCCGGTCGCGACGCTCGCCGCCGCATGCGCGGGAGCGGGCGTGCTCGTCGTGCGCTGGCGACGGCGCGAGAACGCGGATCACGAGCGCGCGCCCGCACTGTTGCTCGCGCTGTCCGCGGCGGCATCGATCGGCCCGTTCTTCCTCGGCTCGACGCCGATCTTCGGCGCCGAGAAGCACTGGATGCCAGCGCTACCGACGCTGTGCATTGCGGCCGGCGTCGGCGCCGCATGGGCCGCGCGGCAAGCCGCCGAGTACGTGCGCGCGTTGCGTCCGGTCGGCGAAGTGCTCGCGCGCCGCGTGGCGCTCGGCATCGTCGGCGGCGCGATCGTGCTCGCATGCGCGACGGAGACCGTCGCCGCGCAGCCGTATGCGCTGACCTGGTACAACGCGCTCGCCGGCGAAGCACCGGGAGGCGCGGACCTCGGCATGAACCGGCAGTTCTGGGGCGTTGCTGCGCGCGGCGTGCTGCCGTTCATCGCGAACCAATTCCCGACGCGCGTGTACTCGCACGACGCAAGTCCTGCGTGGGGTTGGTACCACCGCCTCGGCTTGCTTCGGGGCTTTCCCGACGCCGGGCAAGAAGGCGTCGGCGTCGAGCGCTCCAACCTCGCACTCGTCATCCACGAGAAGCACTTCAACCGACACGACTACATGATCTGGAAATCGTACGGCACGGTGCGCCCGGTGTTCGTGCTGCGCAGCGAGGGCGTGCCGATCGTGACCGTCTACAAACGACCTGTCCCGCGTCCGTGATCGATAATGGGGGTTATGAGCGACCCCGTCGATCCGCTGACGCCCACGCAAGCTGCGACCGAGAGCGGCGAGCCGGCGACGCTCGGTACCGCGCCGGTCGAACGCGTTTCGGTGCGCGACATTCCGACCTACGAGCTCGGCGAAGTGATCGGCCGTGGCGGCATGGGCGAGGTGATCGCCGCGCGCGACCGCACGTTCGGCCGCGAGGTCGCGCTCAAGCGCATGCGTGCCGACAGCCCGTCGCCCGAGCACGTCGAGCGATTTCTGCGCGAAGCACGGATCCAGGCGCGCCTCGATCACCCGGCGATCGCGCCGGTCCACGAGCTCGGCTACGACAGCGACGGCCTGCCCTACTTCACGATGAAGCGCGTCGGCGGCGCAACGCTCGCGGCCTTGCTCGAAGCCAAGACCGAGAAACCGCAGCGCCTGTTGCGCGCGCTCGTCGATGTTTGCCATGCAGCCGAGCTCGCGCACTCGCGCCGCATCGTCCATCGCGACCTCAAGCCATCGAACATCATGCTCGGCGACTACGGCGAGGTGTACGTCCTCGACTGGGGCGTCGCGCGCGTGATGACCGGCGACCGCGCGCAGACGTCACCCAGCACCGACGACGTGCCGTCGCTCGACGGCGTCACGAAGGCCGGTGCACTGCTCGGCACGCCTGGCTATATGGCGCCCGAGCAAGTTCGCGGCGAGGCCGTCGGCCCGGCGGCGGACGTCTATTCGCTCGGCTCGATGCTGTTCGAGATTCTTGCCGGCGAGCCGCTCCATCCGCGCAACGACGCGATCGCGAGCACGATGACGAACGTCAGCCGCTCGCCGTCGCAGCGCAATCCAGCGCGCGCGGTGGCGCCCGAGCTCGACACGATCTGTGCCGCCGCGCTCGCGACCGATCCGAATCTGCGACCGAGCGCAGGTGCGATCGCGACCGCGATCCAGGACTATCTCGACGGCGATCGTGACGTCGAGCGCCGTCGCGAGCTGGCCGGCAAGCTCGCGAGCTCGGCACGCGCCGCGCTCGAGAAGGGCGACTCTGCACACGCGATGCGCAGCGCCGGCCGCGCGCTCGCGTTCGATCCGACCTCGAGTGAAGCGACCGCGATCGTCACGCAGCTCGTGCTCGCGGGCCCGAGCACGACCGAGACGCCCGACGAAGTAGACGCCGCGCTCGAGAAAGAGGAGCAGCGGCTGATGCGCCAGCGCAGCAAGCGCGCGGTGTTGCCGTACGGCGCGATCTTCTCGACCCTGCCGCTCGTGCCGTTCCTCCACGTCCAGAGCTACCCGATGCTCGCCGCGGTGTACGTCGCCTTCGCGCTGATGGTGGGAATCACGTGGCTGAACTCGCGGGTCGGCGTACCGATCCTGCTGACGCTCACCGGTCACGCGATCACGGCGCTGTTGTTCTCGCGACTGGCCGGCCCGTTCATCATCACGCCGATCATGCTGTGCGCGATCTTGCTGTCGGCGACCTCGATTCCGTGGCTCAACCGACGACCACTCGCGATCTTGGTATGGACATGCGGCACCGTGATGCTGCCGTTTGTCCTCGAGTGGGCGGGCGTGCTCGCGCCGAGCTGGGCAATGACGTCGGACGGCATCCTCTCGACGGGCAACGTGTTCGTGCAGTCGCAGATGCCGGCGTCGCTCGGCATCGCGGGCAATGTCGCCGCAATCTGCTTGGTCGCGTTCTACGCGCGCGGCATTGGCCGCGACCGGCGCGAGGCACAGCGCCGGCTGTTCCTCCAGGCGTGGCATCTACGCCATTTGCTGCCGAAGCCGGCCGAATAGCGGCATCAGCGATGCACGTCCACGGCGTATGCCCAGACTGAATTCGCTGACCGGCTTCGTGTTCATTTTGATCCTGCTGGCCGGTTTCGGGCTTGCCTACGCGTCATACGGCACGCTTGCGAACCCGCGGAGCACCGTCATCATCCTGCTCGCGCTGATCGTCGCAGGCTTCGTGGCACGTGCGATCTGCATCGCTGCGGCGTGGCAGCGCGTCGTGGTGCTACGCCTCGGAAAGTTTCGCGCACTGCGCGGCCCGGGGCTGTTCGGCATCATTCCGATCATCGACTCGATCCCCTACACGATCGACATCCGCGTCATCACGTCGTCGTTCAAGGCCGAGAACACGCTGACACGTGACACGGTCCCGGTGAACGTCGACGCGGTGTTGTTCTGGAAGGTGATCGACCCGCAGCGGGCCGCGCTCGCGGTCGCCGACTACGAGAGCGCGATTCGCTGGGCGGCACAGACGGCGCTGCGCGACGTGATCGGCAAGACGATGCTCGCCGACATGCTCGAGGGCCGCGGCAAGATCTCGCTCGAGCTGCAGGAGATGATCGACTCGCGCACCGAACCGTGGGGTGTCAACGTGATCGCCGTCGAGCTGCGCGACGTGCTCATCCCGTCGGGGCTGCAGGATGCGATGTCGATGCAAGCGCAGGCCGAGCGCGAGCGACAGGCACGCGTCATTCTCGGCGACTCCGAGCGCCAGATCGCGGAGAAGTTCCAGGAAGCCGCGCGCAGCTACGCGAACGATCCGACCGCGCTGCATCTGCGCGCGATGAACATGCTGTACGAGGGCCTCAAGCAGAACGCGACGATCGTGCTGGTGCCGAGCACCGCCGTCGAGACGATGCAACTGGGTAACGTGGCTGGCATCACCGCGCTCGCCGAGCTGGGCAAGCAGCCGACGAGCCACTAACGGGCTACGGCCGGAACGGCTGCTCGTCTTTACCGCGGACTGGATTCGCGAGCCGGCGCGCAACCGCGTCCTGCTCGTCTTTCGTCAACCGGCGCACGTAGACGCCAGCGGCGTCGATGCTGCGCGCGCCGAAGAAGCCCTCCGACACCGCGTACTCGACCTCGATGATCATGTAGGGGTCATCGCCGATCCACATCAGCTCGTGCTTGCGGGGAATCCCGACCCACGAGCTGAGCGTGAACTTGTCGCGCGATCCGTCCTCGTTGAGGACGACCATCGTGATGCGCTCGGTAGCGGTCATTCGCCCGCGAACCCTAGCACGTCGAGCATGTCGTAACGACCCGGAGCTTTGCCGACGACCCACGCGGCCGCCGTGAGCGCGCCCGCGGCGAAAATCGTCCGCGACGTCGCACGATGCGCGATTTCCACGCGCTCCGCGGCGCCGAAGAACGTCGCGACGTGCTCGCCGATGATGTCGCCGCCGCGCACCGTCGACACGCCGATCTCGCCGCGCGGCCGCGGCCCGACGTCGCCGTCGCGGGTGTGGCGCTTGACCTTGTCGTAGTCGACGCCGTGACCCGCGGCGATCGCACGTGCAATCGCGAGTGCGGTGCCAGACGGCGCGTCGCGCTTCATCTTGTGATGCGTCTCGACGATCTCGGCGTCCCAGTCGGGCCCGAGCACCTTCGCCGCTTGCTTGACGAGGCCGAGCACGAGGTTGACGCCAAGCGAGAAGTTCGCCGCGACGACCACCGGCGCGACCTTCGCGAGCTCTGCGATCGCACGTTCCTCGGACTCGCCGAGGCCGGTCGTGCCGATCACCGCGGCCGTCTTCTTCGCGAGTGCTGCCTTTGCCGCAGCACGTGTGCCCGTCGGCGACGTGAAGTCGACGTACACCTGCGCCTTCGCGAGGCCGGCCGCCACATCCTCACCGAGATCGACCGTCGAGACCACGCGCACATCCTCGCGCGCCTTTGCGGCCTCGATCACCGAGCGGCCCATCTTGCCCGATGGACCGAGCACGCAGACATCGATCACAGCAGGCCCTGCGTCTTCATCTCGGTGCGTAGGTCTTCGATCAGCTTCGGCGTCGCGTTGACGAGCGGCAGCCGCACGTCGAGCGTGCAACGACCGAGCAGCGACATCGCCGCCTTCGTCGGTGCGGGGCTCGGCTCCGCGAACAGCATGTTGTTGAGGACGCGCAGCTTGTGGTGGATCTTGCGCGCGCGATCCCAATCGCCGGCCTTCGCCGCGTCCCACATCTCGCTCATCTCGCGCGGCGCGACGTTCGACACGACCGAGATCACGCCGCGGCCGCCGCACGCGTAGAGCGGGAACGCTGTGCCGTCGTCGCCCGACAGCACGGCGATCCGATCGCCGACCTTCGCGATCAGCTCGCTGCCGCGCACGAGGTTGCCGGTCGCATCCTTGATACCGATGACGTTGTCGAAGTCAGCGAGACGCATGACCGTCTCGCACTGCATGTCGCACGCGGTCCGCGACGGCACGTTGTAGAGAATGATCGGCAGCTTCGTCGCCTTCGCGATCGCTTCGAAGTGGCGGAACAGGCCTTCCTGGTTCGGCCGGTTGTAGTACGGCGTGACGTGCAGCAGCGCATCGGCGCCGGCCTCCTCCGAGGCTTTCGTCAGCGTGAGCGCTTCGCTCGTCGCGTTGCCGCCGGCGCCAGCGATCACCGGCACGCGGCCCTTCGCCGCTTTGACAGTCGCCGTGATCACCGCGACGTGCTCGTCGACGTCGAGCGTCGCCGACTCGCCGGTGGTGCCGACCGACACGATGCCGTCGACGCCGTTCTCGATCTGCCAGTCGACGAGTTTGGCGAGGCCCTCGAAGTCGACTTTGCCGTTCTTGAACGGCGTCACGAGCGCAGTGAGACAACCCTCGATCGTCGGAAGCTTCGCCATAGGAGACCTCATACATCTAACGCCAAGCCACGGGAAGCAATTCCGCGGGCATAGACGCCTCGGTCATTCCCGCATGGAAAGGGCTGCGTTAGGGCGATTCACTCGCAAATCGCAAAGATGCGATGCTGCTCGGTGGGGTGTCACAGGTTCTTTCTGAAGGCAGCGTCCTCGGCGGCCGGTACGCGATCGAAGCCCGGCTCGGCGACGGCGGCATGGGCACGGTCTATCGCGCGCGCCACCAGAAGTTCGGCCGCGCGTTCGCGATCAAGGTCCTGCACGCGGGCCTCATGCAGAACCCCAAGGTGCTGAAGCGCTTCGAGCGCGAAGCCGAGATGGCGGGTCGGCTCCGCCACACGAACGTGGCGTCGGTCGTTGACGTCGGTGTCACCGACGACGGCGTGCACTACATCGCGATGGAATACGCGTCGGGCGTCTCGCTCACACACCTGCTCGCCGACGGTCCAATGGCCGAGTCGCGCATGCTCGACATCGTCAAGCAGCTCTGTCGCGGCCTGCAGCACGCGCACGAGGCCGGCCTCATCCATCGCGACTTCAAGCCCGACAACGTGATCGTCGAGCCCGTCGCCGGTGGCGGCGAGGTCGCGCGCATTGTCGACTGGGGCGTCTCGATCCTGCGCGAGCAGGCGGGTGATCCGACGAGCGACGAGCGGCTCACCACGAAAGGCATCGTCGTCGGCACGCCGCACTACATGGCGCCCGAGCAAGCGCGCGGCGCCGCGATGGACCATCGCGTCGATCTCTTCGCGCTCGGCCTCATCTGCTACGAGCTGCTCACCGGCCTGTTGCCGTTCGACGGGTCGGGCGTCGACATCGCGCGCGCGAACATGCAGACGCCGACGCCACCGATCGCGGAGCGTGCGCCCGGCGTGCGCGTCGATCCCGTGCTCGAAGCGATCGTGCGCACGCTGCTCGCGAAGAACCGCGAGGACCGCCCGGCGAGTGGCAGCGCTGCGCTCGAGCTGTTCGAGCTGTACGAGCGCGACCGCGCAAGTTGTGCGCTGCTGCTCGGCGTCGAGATCCCGGTCGAGGACCGGCGCACGGGTGCGATCGAAGAGCTCGATGACGCCGAGGTCGCAGACGATGCCGAGGACGCCCCCGTTGGGCGCGCCCACAGCCCGAGCCAAAACCAGAACGGCACGCGTGACGCGGAGTCTCCACACGATCCCGAGCGCGATCGCGAGACCGACGAGCTCGCATCCGACAATCAGTGGCGCCGTCTCGCCGCGGTCGCTGCGATCTTCGCAATCGCGCTCGCCATCGTGCTCTACCTCGGTCTGCGCACGACCCCGCGTGCCACGGCCCTCACGATCGCGACAGCCGACGCGCGCGAGGAGGTCGCCGTTCTCGAAACCCAGCGCGCACTGCCCGTCGCCGACGTGCCGATCGTCGACGTGCCCGGCCCAGCGCCCACCGACGAGATCGCGCTCATCCCCACGAAGCCGCCGGTCAAGAAGGCACCTCCGAGCACCGGAAGCGGCAGTGGCAATGCGAAGCCGGCGGTCGAGCCCCCGAGCGCGGCCGCGGTCGCCAAGCTCTACGGCGCCGTCGGCCGCGAGCTCTCTGCACTCGAGGCGAAGAAGGGCATGGACGCGACGATCGAGCTATGGCCGCGCTACCGGTGGATCCGCATCAACGAGTGGATCACGACGCCGGAGCGCCGCGCGCACATCGCGACGCAGCTCGAGCGCCTGCGCACAGACATCAAGGCAGCGGGATAAAGGGGTCTGACCGGTCTGACCCCTTTTCTGCAGCTCGTCGGCGAGCCGGCCGCCTCAGTCGAGCAGGTAGGTCGCGTGCAACGTCGAGCTCGCGTCCGTGCCCTGTTCGCACGCCGGCAGCGACGTGCTCCCGACGTTGAAGCTCTCCCCGTCGGAATTGAGGAGCTTGCCGAGCCGTGCGCCCCCCATCGCCGCGACATCCGCTTCGGCCTTTGCGCGTACCGCGCGACGTACAGCCACGGCGAGCTCGTTCTGGATGTCGTCGAGTCGGCTCAGCGTACACGTCGGTTCCTCGATCTCCGCCGTGCCGAGCTCGGCTGCCAGCGTTGCCGCGCGGAATGCGCGGAGGAAGCGCGCGATGTCTCCCGAGTGCATCGCGATCCTCTGCGTCGCGTTGAATCCGTGCGGCACGTCTTCGCTATCTTCGCTGCCATCGGCACGGTGATGCGTGATCGTCTGGATGTCCTCTTCGGTCTCGGCCGGATAGATCGTCATCTCGGCTGCCTTGATCTCGTGGCTCGTCAGATACGCACGGGTCGCTTCCGACGCCGCGCGCAGCTCGCGCAGGGCGGCCATGCGATCCGTCCCGTGCGTGGTGAGCTTGAGCCCCCACTCGATGGTGTCGGGCGTGATCTGCCGGTGCGCGACCGCCACTGCCACGATGGTGCGGTCAGCCACCACGCGCCGGTGCGACGCTTTCCACCCACCGACGACCACTGTCGCGACCCAGATGACCGCGACCGCTCCGATGACGACCGTGAATAAGCGCGCACTGAACCATTCGCGACGCACCGGAGCGTCGCTCTCTCTGACTAGACCCATGGGCTCCTCCTGATTCGGTGAGACACCGAGCCACGGAGCCGGTTGCTAGCAATCGCGCGCTACGACTCGTGGTCGGGCGTCGGCGGAAGATTCATCATCTCCTCGGGGAACTTGCTCGCTACGTAGCCGAGGATGTCGCGAATCGACAGCAGGCCCTGGATGGTGCCCTTGTCGTCGACGATCGGTAGGTGGCGGCGGCGGCCCTGCACGAGCAGGTGCATCGCTTCGGCGACCGACTGATACGGGCGCACGACCGTCGGATGCGGAGTCATGACGTCCTTGACGACAACGTGTGACCACAGTGCATCGTCGTGATCGAGGCGGCTGACGAGGTCGCGCTCGGTGAAGATGCCGACGAGCGCGCCGTCTTCTTCGACGCACACCGCGCCGCGGCCCTTCGTCTTCATCGCTTCGACGACTTTCCACATCGCGTCGCCGACGTTGACGATCGCGTGCGGGCGCGGCGGCAGATCGCCGACCTGCGTGATCGTGAGCGCGCGCATGCCACCGCTCATCTCGGAGCTCGGTGAATCCATCATCCGCCACCTCCGAGGTCGACCATGTTGATGACTTCGGAGATGTCGCTCTTCGGCGGCGTCGGCCGCGGCGTCGCTTCGATCTCGTCGAACACGGCATCGAGGTGACGCATCACGTCCCACACCGTGAGCACGCCGAGGATCGCGCTGTTGTCATCGACGATCGGCACGTTGCGGAAGCCTTCGATCGCCATCCAGTTGATCGCGAACGCGACGCCATCGCGCGGCCGCAGCGTGCGCGGGCTCGGCGTCATCACGTCGCCGAGTGCGAGCTTCTGCGGATCCTTGCGGAGCGCGGCGACGCGATTGAGGAAGTCGCGGCTCGTGAAGATGCCGGCGAGCTGGTCGCCGTCGACGATGAGGACGCAGTCATGCGACTCGCGACTCATCGCGTCGAACGCGCGGCCGACCATGTCGGTTTTCGCGAACCGCGGGACGCTCTTCGTCCAGCCTATCTCCTCGATGGTCTTTTGGAGTCGACGCATACACCCTCCCTCCCCTCCACCATAACCGCATTTCAGATGCGCGAGGCGAGCAAAGCCGTACCGCTGCGCAGGGGCAGCTCGATGGTGAATTTCGCACCACGTTCAGGAACGTCGGAAAGCGTAATCCTGCCCCCGTGATCGGAGACGATGCGGTGCACGATCGCGAGACCGAGTCCGGTCCCACCTTTGGACTGCTTCGTCGTGAAGTAGGGCGCGAAAATTTTATCTTTTAGGTCGCCGGGGATGCCTGGACCGTTGTCCTCGACGATCAGCGTGGCGCGATCATTTGCCTCACCGCGCTTGGTTGTCACAGTGATGCGGCCGTCCTCTCTGTTGCCTATTGCATCACGGCCATTTTCGACGAGGTTCAGCAGAACCTGGGTCAGCTGGCCCTTATCCCCGTCGATCTCGGGGAGATCGCTCGCCAGCCGGGACTCGACCTTGACCGCGCCTTGGTACAGCGAGAGCGCCGAGCGAATGATCTCGTTGAGGTCGACGCGCGACAGCTCGGGTTTCGGCATGCGCGCGAAGTCGGAGAACTCGGCGACGATCTTCTTGAGGCGATCGGCCTCCTCGAGCACGGTGCGCGTCGACTCTTCCATGATCTCGTCGAACGACGGGTGCTGCTTCTTCCAGCTCTTGCGCAACGTGTCCATCGCCATCTGGATCGGCGTGAGCGGATTCTTGATCTCGTGCGCGAGCCGGCGCGCGATGTCCTGCCAGGCCGCGATGCGCTCGGCGATCACGAGCTTCTCTTTGGAGTTTTTGAGATCCTCCATCATGAAGTTGAACGCGGACGCAACGGCGCCGACCTCGTCCTTGCTGCGCACTGGCACGCGGTGATCGAGATCGCCACGCGATGCCGCGAGTGAACCTTCGACGAGCAGATCGAGATCACGAGCCGTGCGGCGCGCGACGAACAGGCCGATAAGCACGACGGCACCGAGTGCGCCGAGTGCGAGCAGCGCTGACGTGAGTGTGATGTCGCGTAGGATCTTATCGAGGTCGCCGTTGGAAAATGCGACCTGGACGATGGCGACCGCCTTGCCGTCCGGTCCGTACAGCGTCCGCGGAATCATGTTGTGACCGGCGAGTACGGCCCAATCGCGACGACCAGGCGCGACGAGCTCGTCCTTACCGTCGGCGCTGACGACGCGCGCATCCACATGGTCCGAGCGGAGCGACTTCAACAAGTCCTCGCTCACCCGGCGCCCGACAGCGAGTGCAACCGTGTAGCCCTCACCGCGGGACAGCTGCGCGGACTCGGCAACCAGCACGTTCTCCTTTGCGCGAGCGCCCCCGGTCATCGTCGACTCGATCGCGTAAAACGTCGAGCCCGCATGCGCCGCGGCGAGCTCGCGCACGCTCTTGTCGACGTCGCCAATCTTTGCGCGATAATGCGGCGCGACCTGCACGACGTCATCGGGACCCGTGATCGTGAGCAGCTCGAGCGACAAGCCGTGCATGAACGGACCGGAGCGCTCGCGCAGCTTGCGTTGAGCGGCCGCGTCGAGCTCGCCGTTTCCCTTCGCGTAGTCGATCAGCATCTCGGCGACGAGCGGATGGTCGGGCGCGGCGAGCGAGACTGCAGTATCGCGTACGCCCGTCTCCAACCGCGAGACTTCGCGCTCGAGAGTCTGCATCGCTTGGTCGCGATCGGCCTTGTAGCGACCGCGCTCGCGTGACGCGATCACTTGCGTCGTCACCACCGCTGCGACCGAGATCGGCACGAGCGCGGCAAGGGCGAGCGTCAACGTGAACCGGCCGCGCAGCTTCATGGCCGGCCTTTTGTCGGCGTCGCCGCGCCGTAGTAGAAGACGTCCGCGTAGCAGGGTCGGCCGCTCGCATCGAACGCGATGCCGCGCAAGTTCGTCGGGTGCCACATCCGCACCGCGCGGAACATTAGCGGCACGATCGGCAGCCGCGTCGCGAACTCCTTGCCGGCTACGCCCGGATCGATCGCTCCACCACCGAGCGCGCTCACCGACCAGTCGTCGCCGCCGGACGCGAACGCTGCGCTCCACCACACGAGCTGCGCGGTCACCGGTGCGGCGGTCTGGCCGATCCACAGATCGCACTGCCCTTTCGCGACGCGTTCGCGCAGCGTGCTCGCCGCGAGCGATGTGATCACGGCCTGGATGCCGAGCTTGTCGAGCGCGAGCGACACGCGCTCCGCGATCTGGCGGTCATCTGGGCGGGTGTCCTCGACGAGGATCTCGAGCCGCAGCTTGCCGAGCTGACTGCTCGCGAGCGCTGCTACACGCTTCGCCGCGACGGCGAGCTGGGCGCGCGCGGCCGGCAAGTCGCCCGCTTTGCCCGCGGGATCGAGCGCGGCGCCACCCGCTTCGACCGGCACCGGCGAGCGTGTCGGCACCACGCGTTCGCCCGAGCTGATCGTGGTGAGCCCACCGCGCGACAGTGCGAGATCGAGCGCTCGACGGAACGCACGATCGCCGGTGACCTCCGCGTGGGCACGACCGAACCCGACGAACACGAGCAGTGCCGGCGGACCTTCGACGTCGTCGGTGCGAAACGTCGGCTGGCCGCCTGCGAATGCCGCCGCACCGCGCGCTGAAATCTGCGCCTTGCCGGTTTCGAAGCGACGCGCTTCGCCGTCGGGCGTGTCGTACCAGGCGAGCGTGAGCTGATCGACGTACGGCCGGCCCGCGAAGTGATCGTCGAACGCGCGCAACACGATCTTCTTCTTCGCGCGATCGAAACTATCGACGCTGTACGGCCCGGTGCCAATCGGACGATCGCCCGGCGGCCTACCAGCCTTCGTGATCGCGAGCTGCGGCATCGCGAGCAGCGTCGTCAGCTCGGGGACCGGTGCGCGCAGCGAGAGCTCGACCGCGTCCCCGTCGCTCTTCACCGCGAGCACGGGTGCGAACAGCCAGCGTGCTTGCTGGCGCGCGCGATCGAGCGATGCCGCGACATCTTGCGCGGTGAGCTCGGTGCCATCGTGCATGCGAATACCGCGGCGAATCGCGATGCGCACGGTCGTCTGCTTCTCGTCGAGGACCGGCTGCGCTGCGGCGAGATGCGGCAGGGCAACGCCATTTGCACCGACCCGATACAGCGTGTCGAACACGAGGCCGACCACGGTCGCCTCGGCATGGCTCTTCGCGGCGAGCGGATCGAGTGACGCCGGTGCGCCGAGCAGCGTCGCCTCGACATTACCGCCGTAGCGCGGACGGCCCTCGCCTTGCGCGTCGAGCGCGACCGCGAGCACGAGCAGCAGCGCGGCGTGCCCCGGCCGCACCGAGCCACGCCGATCGATGACACGGGGACGCTTCACTCGATCCTCCACAGATCGACGCGTGTCGCACCGACAATGCGCAGGGCGAACGCGACATCCTGCACGCCGTTGCCGTCGAGATCGCTCACCGCGACACCGGCGACGCCGCCGGCTGTGAACGATTTGCGAAGCTTTGCGTGGCGCTTCTCGTCGTCGCCAAGCGTCACGACCTTGATCAGATCCGGATCGCCCGGCGCGCCCATGCCCGTGTAGATCAGCTCGGGGTTGCCGTCGCGATCGACGTCCGCGATATCAAACGCGGTGCCAGCTGCCCCGTAGTCGTGCTTGCGAGCGGGCTGACAGCCGAGGTTCGCCGCCGCGCAGCGCTCGACCGCGATTTCGAGGTGGTTCGCGAGCGTGAGCTGCGCGCGCACGCGAATCGGATGACCATCCGGCTCGACGAGACCGCTGCGACAGCGCGCGCCGTAGTGTTGGTTCGTCGCGTCGCCGAAGTAATTGCGGCCCGGCACGAGCTGCACGACTTCGCCCGGGCACATCGCGAAACCTGGCTTCCCCGGCGATCCGACGAGCGTCTTGTCGTTCCACCACACGTGCAGGCTCTTCGCGAAGCTGGAGACACTCGCGACGATCGCGCCGGTCTCGACCGACACACTGCCGACGACATCGCGCGGCATCGGCACCGCCGCTTCGCCCGCAAACGCCACGCGCCCGATCTCTTCGAGCCGCTTGTTGCGCACGCCGAGCGCGATCACGTCGCGCGTCGTCACCGCATACAGCTCGCCTTTGCCATCACCGTCGAGATCGGCGCCGGTCATCGCGATGAGCGGCGCGCCGAGATCGAGCGAGCCGAGCTTCGCGAGCTTCCAGTGGATGTCGACCTTCTTCGGCGGTACGAGCTTCGGCGGCCGCGCGACGATCGCAGCGTCGATCTTCGCGCGCACGTCGCGCACGAGATCGTGGAGCCAGCCGTCAGGCCCGGCCGGCGGTCGCGGCGCTTCAGCCTCTGCGTTCACGCGAGCCGGCGCAGCGATCGCAAGAGCCAGTGCAGCGGCGGCGAGCCGCTTCAATCGCCGTACTCTCCCGTTACCGAGCTGCCCTCGGTCACCTCGCCCGGCTTCGGCGCGACCTCGGTCGGCTCCGTGCCCTCGACGAACACCTCGCTGAGCGTCGTGCTCTTCGGCGCGCCTTCGGGCGCGAGCAGACCGGTCTCGCGATCGATCACCTTCTCGACGACGTGCGCCGGCCGCGCGAACTCCTTCGCCGGCTGCTGCATCGACTTCATGACGTCGACGTAGACCGGCACCGCTGTCGTACCGCCGGTCTCCTTGCCGCCCATCGGCCGATTGTCGTCGTAGCCGATCCACACGCCGACGATGTAGTCGGGCGTGAAGCCGACGAACCACGTGTCACGCGCCTCGTTCGACGTACCGGTCTTACCCGCGATCGGAATCTTGAGCACGTTCGCCTTCGTGGCCGTGCCTTCCTTCACCACGGACTGCATCATGTTCGTCACGACGTACGCGACCTCGGGACGCAGCACCTGCGTGCCCTGCGGCTGAGCGATCGCCTTGCCGTTGATCGCCTCGACGAATCGCGGCGCCATCGCGATGCCGCCCGCTGCGATCGTCGCGATCGCGTTGACGTGCTCGAGCGGCGTCACCTCGCCCGAGCCAAGCGCGAGCGACATCTCCTTCGGCAGCTCGCTCACGATGCCGAGCTTGTGCGCCATCGTCACGATGTTCTCGGGCTTCATGTCGAACGTCACCCGGATCGCGACCGTGTTGATCGACTTCTTGAGCGCGTGCCGCAGGAGCACCGGGCCTTCGAACTTGCCCGACTCGTAGTTCTTCGGCTTCCAGAGGTCGAACACCTCGGGCGCGTCGTTCACCTTCGTCGCGGGCGTGTAGCGGCCGCTGTCGATCGCGGTCGTGTAGACGTACGGCTTGAAGCTCGAGCCCGGCTGGCGATGCGCGTCGATCGCGCGGTTGAAGCCACCGACCTTCGACGAGTAGCCGCCGACGAGCGCGCGCACCTTGCGCGTCTTCACTTCCATGATCACGACCGCGCCCTGCGGGCCCGGCGCGAACGCGACGCGGTGCTGTGCGTGCTTGACCTTGACGTCGACGACGTCCTCGTCGTCATCGTCATCAACCTTCTTTTTCACAGCGCTCGCCAGCATCACGTCGACGACATCGCCAACCTTGAACCGCTCGCTCGGCTTGAGCGAGTTGCCCTTGTCGTCCTTGTTGAAGCGCTCGTCTTCCGGCGTATCGAGCGCGATCGCGGCCGGCCACTTGCCGAGGTCGACGGCGATCTCGTGGTCGTCGTCGTGCACGGACATCACGATCGCTTCGTAAACTTCCTTCGCCTTCGGGCCCGCGCTCGGCAGCCGCTTCGCGAGCTTCGCGAGCTCGAGCTCGATCTTGTCGGCGCCGACGTTGCGCTTCGCACGGCCGACCTTGTGCCGCGCATCGACAGCGCGCAGACCGGCCTGCAGCGCCTTCTGCGCCGCTTGCTGCATGCTCGGATCGAGCGTCGTGCGAACGACCGCACCTGCGGTATCGGTGTCGATGCCCTGGTTCTTGAGATCACCCTTCACGAGATCGACCCACTCCGGCGCGCTCTTCATGAACGGGAACGGATCCTTGACGACCTTGATCGGCTCGTCGATCCACTTCTTCGCATCCGCCTGCTGCAGCTTGCCGAGCTTGACGAGCTGGTTGAGCACGTAGATCTGGCGATCCTTCACGCGCCCCGGGTTCTTCTCCTGCTTGAGCGCCTTGTAGAACGTCTCGGGTTCCTTCGGCAGGCTGGCGAGCACCGCGGCCTCGCCCGGATTGAGCTGCGAGACATCCTTGCCGAAGTAGAACCGCGACGCTTCCTGCACGCCGTAGCGCCGGCCGCCGAAATAGATCTCGTTGAGATAGAGCGCCATGATCTCCTGCTTCGACAGCGCCTTCTCGAGGCGACGCGCGAGGATGATCTCCTGGATCTTGCGCTTGAATGACCGCTCCGGCGTGAGCAGGAAGTTCTTCACGACCTGCTGCGTGATCGTCGACGCGCCTTGCTTGGTCTTGCCGGCACGCAGGTTCGAGAAAAACGCGCGCACCATGCCGAAGTAATCGACGCCTTCGTGCTCCCAGTAGTTGTTGTCCTCGGCGGCGACAAACGCGTCGACGACGATCGGCGGGATCTTCTCGTACGGCACGTAGGTGCGGCGCTGCGTGAAAATCTCGCCGATGCGCTGATCGTTCTTGTCGACGATCGTCGTGACCTGCTTCGGCTTGTAGTCGGCGAGCTTCTCGATGCGCGGCAGCTTCGGATCGCGGCCGTACATCCAGAACGTGAACGCGACGGTCGCGGCGAGCAGCGCGGTGACCGCGAGCATTGCGATCGCCGACCATTTGACGATCGTGACCCACTTCTTGCGTGGCGCCTTCGGCTGCTTGCCCGGCTTGCCGGGCTTGCTCGGTTTGGTGGCCGACCGCTTCGCAGGCACGGTCGCTTGCGGGGATTGTGAGGCCCACATTTTTAGCGTGGCACCCGGGTGCGGCATGACGGCCGAAGAGTGCAACTCGGGTACCGGTCCCAAGGTGGCATACGCATGGATAATCCCAGCAGTGCGGCTGGTTTGCCACACGGTGTGTGTCGGGTAGCCCACATGATCATGCGAGCTTGCGATCAACTACGCCGACGGCGCCACGAATTCGCAGGGCGAACCACCGTGCTCTGAGCCTGGCTCGACGCTCGGGATCGAGATCGCCCAGCGCTCCTATATAAGCCCGCCGGCGCGCCGCGAGCCGGCTCATGCACAAACCGACCGTGACAGACAGGTTGTAGCTCTCGGTGAAACCGAACATCGGCACCGTGATCGCGCCATCGCACGCCGCGATCGCCGCAGGTGAGACTCCGTCATGCTCGTTGCCGAATACGATCGCCAGCGGCGAGTCGACCGGCACGTCCTCGACCGAGATCTTGGCGTCGGGCAGCGTCGCGTAGACACGAAAGTTGCGTGCCTTCAGATCCCCGATCGCGGCACCCGCGTCGGCAAACCGACGGAGGTCGAGCCAGCGGTCCGCGCCCCGGGTGACACCTTTCGCGGCGGAGAATCTCGCACCGGGCTCGATCACGTACAACTCCTGGAGGCCGAGCGCCTCGCAGGTCCGCAGCGTCGCCGCGGCATTATGCGGGTCGTAGGTATCCTCGACGGCGGCAGCGACCGAGGCGAGACGCGCATCAATAACCGCATCGATCCGAGCGATGCGGTCGGGCGTCAGCAGTGATTCGAGCGCGCTGCACACGGCCATGGGCCCGTATCGGTCGATCAACTTCTCGATCGCATCTTTCACTGAGCTGCATGTTACCGTTCGCCCGAATGTTTGTGTCCGAGGGCGTCGGTCGCTTCGTCGGCGATCGCTACCACATAGTTCGCGAGCTGGGGCGGGGAGGCATGGGCGTCGTCTACCTCGGTCGCGACATGCGCCGCGACATGGATGTTGCGATCAAGTTCCGCGGCATCACGCACCACGATGCGACGCTGTGGCTCAAGCGCGAGTTCCGCTCGGTCGCATCGCTCCGCCACCCGAACCTGGTCGAGCTGTACGAATTAGTCGCGCACGAGCAGTCCTGCTACTTCACGATGGAGTACCTGCCTGGCGTCGACCCGCGGAATTGGGTCGTGAAGCCGAAGTACGCACCGGCCGAGCTCGCCGCGCTCACCGACCAGCCGACGCGCGATCTCGTGCTGCCGGAAGCGCGCACCGAGATGTCGCTGCCACCCGCGGGGACTGCCGACACGATCTCGCCCGCGGTCCCCGACGTCGACTTCGGTCGCGTACGCGCCGTGCTCGCGCAGCTCGCC
>DASUFX010000646.1:0-2880 GCA_036274355.1 Kofleriaceae bacterium
GAAGGCATCAGCGAGCTGCACAAGGCGCAGGATCTCGAGCCGCTGCGCTCGCGCGCGTACGTCGCCGAGGCGCGCTGGCTGGCGTCGAAGGGACGCACCGACGAGGCGATCGCGAAGGCACGCGAAGCGACGATCGTCGAGCCGACTGACCAAGAGGCGAGCAGTCTGCTAAACAGTCTCGTCGGCAAATGACTGCGGTGGCCGCCACGACTGACTCGCTCGCGCCGCGCGATCGCCGCGCGCGCGCCACGAAGATCCATTCGATCCTCGACGAGCTGTTCCCCGGTCCCGCGATCCCGCTCGATCACGGCGATCCGTTCCAGCTGCTCGTCGCGACGATCCTGTCGGCGCAATGCACCGATGCACGCGTCAACATGGTGACGCCCGCGCTGTTCAAGCGCGCACCCGACGCGCGCACGATGGCGAAGATGACGGCCGCCCAGATCCTGCCGTTGATCCGCACGTGCGGGCTCGCGCCAGGCAAAGCGAAGAGCCTCGCCGCGATGAGCCGTGCGCTCGTCGCCGATCACGGTGGTGACGTGCCGGGTGACTTCGACGCGCTCGAGAATCTCGCAGGCGTCGGGCACAAAACGGCAAGCGTCGTCATGGCGCAGGCGTTCAACGTGCCTGCATTTCCGGTCGACACCCACATCCATCGCCTCGCCGCTCGCTGGCAGCTCTCGCGTGCGCGCACCGTCGAGGAAACCGAGCGCGATCTCAAGGCCGTGTTCCCGCGGGAGGCGTGGAACGTGTTGCATCTCCAGATCATCTACTTCGGCCGTACGTACTGCCCCGCGCGCGGCCACGCGCCCGAGACGTGTCCGATCTGCAGCTGGGCGATGTCGAAGGCGCGCGCCGCACGTGAGGCCCGCGCGCAACGCCGGTCGTGACGCGCTGAGTCCGGCAATCTTCGGACCCATTTGGGTCACGGCGAACGTCCAACGGGAATGCTACGTCTGATCGAGATGCGTCGTCCGCTCCTCGTCGCGGTGGTCGTTCTATCGGGTTGCTGGAAGCTGCAAGGCATTCCGACCAACCACCAGCTCGAAGCAACGTTCCCGGCGAGCGTGCAGACAACCGACCTGCCCGGGCAGTTCAAGGTCGCTACGTTCAACATTCACATGGAGCCGGGGCACAAGGTCGCCACGGCCCTGCTCGCTGATCGCGCGCTGCGCGATGTCGACGTGATCGCGCTCGAAGAAGTGCCGCGCGAGAACGGCTCGACCTGCAGCTCGGCGTGCGCGATGGGTCACGAGCTCGGCATGTACTCGGTGTTCGCACCGGCCCACTCGAAGGACGGCGACGATTTCGGCGTTGCGATTCTGTCGCGCGTGCCGATCACGTCGGCGCGCGTCATCGAGCTGCCGTGGAACGACGTCCACTTCAATGCCGGCAGGCGCATCGCGCTCGTCGCGACCGTGCAGCATGAAGGCCGGCCGATCACGGTCTACGCCGTGCACCTCGAGAACCGGCTCACCGCGAGCGATCGCAAGAGGCAGATGAAGCCGGTGCTCGTGGACGCGAGCCAACAACGCACGCCAGTCATCATCGCGGGCGACTTCAATACGAACCCGTTCACCTGGATCAGCCATTGGATCCCGCTGCCGACCGGCGCACATCAGCAGCACGCGCTCGAATCGTTCGTGCGCTCGTACGGCTTCGACACGCCGGTCGCCGGCAGCGGCGCGACTCACCGTTACATCGGCATGAAGCTCGACGCGATCTACACGCGCGGCTTCGACACCAAGCACTTCGCCGTCGCGCACGCCAAGGACGTCTCCGATCACATGGCGCTGTGGGCGATCGTCGCGCCGACCCCGCAGCCGCCGACCGTCGCGGCCGCGAAATAGGGGTCTGACCGGTCTGACCCCTTTTTCCGCGCCTCGCTTCAGAAAGGGGTCTGACCGGTCTGACCCCTTTTATTTGCGCCGACGGTACAAGCACTTGCGAAATAACTCCGAGAAACTGCTTGCGTTGGCCGCGCGGAATGAATATTCATTCTCTCGCGATGACGACGACAGCCAAGACCGAAGCGGCCCGCCGAGGCGCCGTCGACAAGGCCGAAGCGCATGGCGAGCCGGCCGGCCGCGCCAGCCATCGCGCGATCGTCACCGATAAGCGCGAGGCGATCATGACCGCGGCCCTCGAGCTGTTCGTCGAGCGCGGCTTCTTCGGCACGGCGGTCCCCGAGATCGCCGACAAGGCCGGCGTCGGCGCTGGCACCATTTATCGCTACTTCGAGTCGAAGGAAGCGCTCGTCAACGCGCTCTACCGCCAGGAGAAGCAGCGGTTCGCCGAGCGCGTGATCCACGATTTTCCGACGACGACGATCGCTCGCGAGCTGTTCCGCACCATGTGGATGCGGATGGCGACGTTCGCCGTCGAGAACCCCAAGCCATTCATCTTCCTCGAGCTGCACCATCACGCGTCGTATCTCGATGCCGAGAGCCGCGCGCTCGAAGCACGCATGCTCGACCTGTTCACGAATGTCGTCGTCGCCTCCCAGGCGCGCGGCGAGCTCAAGAAGGGCGCACCTCGCCTCCTCATGGGGATGGTCATGGGTGCGTTCGTCGGTGTGATCCGCAGCTGCCTCGAGATCGACCAGCCGCTCGCGGACGCCGACTGGAAGCTCGCTGAGCAGTGCATCTGGGAAGCGATCCGCGCGTAACCCTCGTCCTCCGCGGCTTAGCCCGCTTTTTTATTTGTCTTTAGTCGGAATGAACGTTCATTCCAAGAACCCTCAGGAGACCTCCCATGTCGAACTCGTCCAAGACCGTTCTCATCACTGGCGCCACCGCGGGCATCGGCCGCATGACCGCGCTCCACCTGGCCAAGCTCGGCCATCACGTCATCGCCACCGGTCGCAAGCCGGCCGAGCTC
>DASUFX010000647.1:0-3278 GCA_036274355.1 Kofleriaceae bacterium
TCCGGTCCAGCAGGGCTACACGGCGGCCGATCGCGCACGCGTGCTCTGGGCGGGGCTGCCCACCGACTCCGGTCCGATGAAGCTCGCGGGCGACACGTACGCGGTGCACTACTTCCGGTACGTCTTCGGCTTCGACATGGCGGGCGAGATCGTGTGGGCGTACTCGCATCCGCGTGTCGAGCTCGTTGCGAGCGATCACACCGGCAACGCGATCATCGCGGTGTCGACGAACGGTGACCTCGTCGTCCTCGATCCGAAGACCGGCGCGGTGCGCCAGCGCAAGAACCTCGGCCTCGGTCAGCAAGTCGTCGGCGCGACGTTCGACGCTGACGGTTGGTCACCGCCGCAAGGTGATGCAGAGAAGGTCGAGACCGTCGTCGCGCTGGTCTCGATCGCGCGCGATCGCGATGCACGCTTCGATCGCGTGAAGGAGCTCGCCGTGTCCGCGCTCGCGAAGCTACCCGGTGGCGAAGTGACGAAGGAGCTGCTCTCGGTGCTCGGCGACAAGCGCGCACCGCAGAAGCTCAAGGACACCGTCGTCGAGATGCTCGCGCAGCGCAAGGACCCCGCCGGGTTGCCGGTGCTCACGGATCAACTCGCGATTCACACCGACTACATCGCGAAGACGGAGGCCGAGTCGCTCGGTGCCGTCGCGAAGGCGATCGCGAGCCTTGCCGGCACCAAGCTCGACGCCAAGGAGGTCACGCCGGCGCTGGCCGCGCTCCAGGGGCATCTCGACGACCCCGCGACACAGACGCCCGATCTGATCATGGTGATCCGCGCGATGGCCGCGATCGGCGGGGGCGCCGAACGGCCGGTGCTCGCGTCGCATTTGCTGCTGTATCACGCGGACGACGAGGTGGGCGCGGACGCCGCCTGGCAGACCGCCATCGTGACCGCGCTCGACGTACACGGTGGGCCTGGCGAGCACGAATTGCTGCGTCAGGTTGCCGCTGATCCGCGTACCAAGCAGGGCCTGGCAGCTGCGATCAAGGACGCGCTGGTCAACGACTAAGCACCCAAGGTACGCTCCTGGTTCGGTGGCCACGCCACGTCGTTTCAAGATCGTCGTCTGCCGGGGGCCTGAGTGCGGCGATCGACGTGGGTCGGCGGCGCTCCACGAGGTGTTCCGATCTGCGCTCGAGGCACACGGCGCGCGCGATCGCGCAGATCTGATGTGGCAGAGCTGCTTTGGTCGCTGCACGCAGGGGCCCAACGTCCTGGTGCGCGAGCTCGTCGCGGAACAAGCGCCATCGTTGGGTAGCGGGTTTGCCACGCTGCCGGGACCTCGGGGCGCGACAGCGCTGTATAATCGGATGGATCCGGAACGAGTAGAGCGCGTGATTGTTCAACACGTGATTGGTGGCCAGATCGTTCGCGAGCTCATCGAGCGGCCTGGCATCCTCCACTCAACGCCCGTAGGATCTAGGACGAAAGACAGTTAGCCATGGCGCGCAATACGATCGCGATCTTCATCTTTGCCCTCGGCTTTGCTCTCGGTTGCAAAGGCGAAACCGTCGTCAAAGAGAATCCCGACACGCTCAAGGATCTCGACGTTTGCAAGAAGACGCTGGCCGAGAAGGAGAAGCTCGCGCAGGCGCTGCAGGACGAGAATGCTCGCTTGATGCGCGGCTCGGGGGCGTCCGAGATCGTCGTCGCCATCGAAGGCAATCTGTTCACCGTGCGCCCCGGCAAGCCCGGCGAGGCGCGCCCGATCGACGACAAGGTCGCGGCTGCACAGTCGAAAGAGTTCTATGATCTCGTCGCGAAATCGCGTGGCGCGATCCAGAAGTGCTACGAGCAGGTGCTCAAGAAGGACACGAACCTGCAAGCTCGCACGGTCACGCTGACCGTGTCGGCTACGTTCTCGAATGCCGGTGCCTATCAGAACTCATCATTTCATGCGACCCAGGACCTGGGTGACACGTTCGACAACTGCATGAAGACGATCGCGCAGAAGTGGCAGCTGCCGCAGAACGCGCAAACGATGACGTTTAAGGCCCAGGTGTCCCTGACACCGTCGTGAAGCTGAAAGACGCCGAGAAACGGCTCAAGAACGAGCCGAACAATCTCGGGCTTCGCGTCCAGGTCGCTGGCCTCATGCGCGAAGCCGGGCGCAGCATCGAAGCGGTCGAGCTTTATCGCTCGGTCGCGCTCGCGTATCGCGATCAAGGTCGCACGCAGCAGGCGATTGCGGTCTGCAAGAGCATCCTCGAGATCGCGCCCGAAGACTCCGCTTGTCAGGGCTTGCTCGCGATGCTCCAGGCGAAAGCCATCATGCCTGCGGCGCCGCCGGCCCGTCCGTCACGTCCATCGCGACCGCCCGCAAACGCGTCGCGACCACCCGCAAACGAGCCGGTAAAGCGGCCCATCGTTGCTGACCCCGTAAAGCCACCGCCGCAGTCGGTCGTGATGCGCGGCTCGCCGATGCCGCCGGCGCCCGAGGTGCCGTCGCTGCGCTCGCCGACGTCGGCGCCTGCGACGCGCTCGCCGACGTCGCCGCCGGGTACGAAGCCGATTGCAGTCGGCCAGCGTCCGCTGACGCCGACGCGTCCACCGTCGCGCGGCATGGAAGCGGCCGAGCAGCCGACCCGCGATCGGCCGCCGACGAGGCCCCAGGTTCCGATGCCGGCCAAGCCCGCCGGTGATGCGGCGCGGACGCAGCCGATGCCGCTCAAGCCGCCGGCGCAACACGACCAACGCGTGTCGGATCCGGGGCGTCGCTCGTCGTTCGATGCGACGCCGCTGCCGCCGCCGATGCCGTATCACCAGGCCGATCGGACGTCGCAACCGACGAAGGTCTCGATGCGCGATCTCGATTCCGACGCCACGCGGGTGGATCCGAATCCCGGCCTCGCACAGGCCGCGCGTCGGATCTCCGGCCTGATCAGCGAATTGGAAGAGGGCGTGCCGAACGAGATGGATCTGGCAGCCGAGCTCGAGACGCGCCAGCGCCCGCGGATCGCATCCGACGAGCTCAACAAGATCGCGGCACCGCCGCCGACGACGACGCCGATCGATCGGCTCGACGAGATCATCGACGACCTGACGACGCCACCGCCGGCCGACTACGACACGCTCGCTACCGATCGCCGGCGCGCGCTCACGCCGCATCCTCGCGGCAGCGACGACGCGATCACGACGCCCCCCGAGCGCACGAGCACGCCGAGCAATCCGACGATCACGTCGACGTCGGAGCGGAACCTGCCGCGCGTCGGGCCGCCGCAGCGCACGTCGTCACGTCCGCCAGCGGTCGTGTCGATCCCGCCGAAGACGCA
>DASUFX010000648.1:0-4834 GCA_036274355.1 Kofleriaceae bacterium
GCGAAGCAATCGCCGCCAGCGGTGCAGATGCAAAAGGCACCGGCGTCGCCGAGCAAGTCGCGCGCCCCGCTGTTCGCGCTCATCGTGCTCTTGCTCGGTGGCCTCGGCGCGGGCGGCTACTTCGCGTACATGAAGATGAACGAGAAGAAGCCGGAGGTCGCCGCGAACGGAACCGGCAAGACCGGCAGCAACGGGTCGGCCGCCGTGAAGACGGCGACGCCCGACGCAGCCGTCGCAGTCGCGAAGGTCGAAGCCGATGCGGCGGTCGCAGTGCCGACGGCCGCGCCCGACGCTGCACAGGTCGCCGAGGCGAAGATCGATGCCGCGGTCGTTGCAACGGCGACGCCGGATGCGGCCGTCGAGAAGCCGACCGAGGTCGTCAAGCCGACCGGCGCGTCGGACAAGTTGCAAATCTCGTCGAAGCCCGCCGGTGCGCGCGTGTTCATCGACGGTGCCGATCAAGGCGTCACGCCACTCAAGCTCGCCGGCAGCGCGGATCGCCACACGATGGTGCTACTCGAGCCCGGCCACGATCTCTACATCGGCGAAGTCGACGGCCACGGCGTGTTCGACATCGCGCTAAAGCCGATCACGCCGACCGGCGGCAATGCCGGCATCAAGGTGATCAAGTGCAAGGCGAAGGAGCGCTACTACGTCTACGTCGACGGCGCGCCGACCGGCATGACCTGCCCCACCGAGCGTATCGACACCGTCGTCGGTGCGCACACCGTCGAGGTCTACGACATCGTCACGGACTCGCGCCGCAAGTTCGACATCTTTGTTAAAGACGAGCGCCTCTCCGCGCGCGTGCGCATCGACGACTGATCGGGCGTCGGACCTCGGACTACAGGCTTCGGGTCAGAATCCGATCCGGATCAGTGGAGCACGAGCTCGACGCGGCGCTGACCGCGCGGCCCCGCGATGTCGAATTCCATCGCTTGCCCGTGGCTGCGCATGCGGCCGTACGCTGCATCGATCAGCTCGACGAGCATGAACTGCTTGCTGGGTGTCGTCGGTTTGCGATCGACGGCGACGATGCGCTCGTCATCGGCGAGGTCCACCAAGCCTGCAAGCTCCCACGCACTCGGGCCGCTGCCCGAGTAGCACGAGTAACAGTCTGTATCGATGGTCTGCACCGGCATCGGCATCGGCGCGAGGGCGACCAGCTCGCACTCGCGCGTTATCGTCGCGAGCAAGATCGCCAGCACGATGGACGCGCCGAGTAACGCCGCGATCAGCAGTTGCAGCGGTCGCATCCCATGAACGTGTCACACATTCATCCGCGTGCACGCGATCATTCGTTACAGTCGCGTGATGCGTTGGATAGCGTTGGTGCTCGTCGTCGCTGCGTGCAGCAAAGGTCGGCCGGATGATTGCGCGATCGTGCGCGACAAGCCGGAGAGTGCGATGGCGGAGCTCAGCTCGCGCTATCCGAACAATCCGGTGAAGGTCGCCGAGACGATCGAGAAGTGCGTCGCACCGAGCGGCGAGGAGTGCGATCGGATCGCGAAGATCGTGACCGCGATCCCGACACTGGCGCCCCAGCTCTCGCTGCCGAAACCGTTCGACTACGCGGAGGTCTGTCGCCACTCACCGCCGGAATTACGACGCTGCTTGCTGCCGAGCTATTCGCTCGGACACACGCTCGAGTGCCAGACCGAGATGAAGAAGACGCTGACGCAACTAGAGATCAAGCCGAAGAACCCAGAGCATCCGGAAGGCGACACGTATCCCGACGACTGCGCTGGCTTCGTGTCGATCTACATCACGAAGGACGGCACGTGGCTCGCGACCGGCCGCGACGACAAAGCACGTTGCTTCGCGCCGCGCAAACCGGCCGCGCCTTCTGCGACCGGCGAGCTCGACGCCGACTGGCTCGAGCTGCAGCTGCGCAAGTTGAAGGCGACCGACTGCCCGCCATCGTCGGCGGAGCTAGCGAGCGCGCCCGATGTCGCGTATCGCGATGTGATCGCGACGATGGATGTCTCGATCAAAGCTGGCGTGCCTGACGTTGGCCTGTCGGAGCCGGACAAGCTCTCGGTGCCACTCGCGACTGCGAACCCGAAGGGCGCTCCCAGCGACTGCCCACCTGCCGTTCTCCATCTCGCCGACAATGCGCCGGGAGATCACAGCTCGCCTACGCGCGACCATGCCATGCCGCCCGATAACCAGGGCCCGCCGTCAACAAACACCAAGGATGCGCTCGCGAGTGCGCCGGTACTCGTCATCACGAAAGATGCGCTGAGCCTGAGCGCCGGCAGCACGAAGACGGAGCTCGGGTCGATCGCCGACGCAAGCAAAGGCACCGGCAACTTCGTCGCGCTGACCAAGGCGCTGCCGCCGACGAAGAACGGCTTGCTCATCCTGCAGGCCGACGCGAGCACGCCCATCGCGGTCATCAACCGCGTGGTCTCGACCGCCAAGGCAGCCGGCTACACCAACGTCATGTTTGCGGTGAAGAAGAAGTAACGTCAGCTCGCGCGCACCGCGTACTTGCGGACCTTGATCTTCTCGAGCTGCGGTGTGCCCGGCGGCACCGGACGCTCCTCGACGTTGCCCGAACGAATCAACGAGTCGAGCGCCATCACGACTTTGCCCTGTGCCGAGAACCCCACGAGGCCGAGCTGTTCCATGATCTCCGGAATCGTCAGCGGTCCGCGGTCGCGCAAGAGCGGCAGGATTTCGAGAGCCGTCTTGTTGCCTCGACGCGCGGTCACCATCACTGCGAGTGCGGCGGTACCACCCGCGATTGCGCCGATGAGCCAGGGTTCCATGGCCGTAGTGCAATAGCAGGGTTGGTGCCGCAACTCGCGCCCATGGTTTCGCCACCTTAGCCAGCCGTGCACCAGGTGCACTGCAGGTGCAGCGTGGCCCGACCCTGCCTGTCGCGCCTACGTACCGGGGTTCGTTTTCGGCCCGACCTTACGTACCGGGGTTAGTTTTTCGTCCGACCTGCGGCCAGCGCGTCCGACAGCCAGCCGACCTTACGTACCGGGGTTAGTTTCGCCCCGACCTTTACGTACCGGGGTTAGCTTTTCGGCCCGACCTTACGTACCGGGGTTAGTTTTTCGTCCGACCTGCGGCCGGTGCGTCCGACAGCCAGCCAGCGCGCGTCCGAACCGCGGCCAGTGCTAGTCCAGATCTTCGTCGACGCCACCGCCCTCGCCACCTTGATGGCGCGGGTCGAGGCCGTATTTTCGGATCAGCTCGCGCAGGTGCTTCCGATCGATCTGCGCTTCGCGCGCCGCGGCCGACAAGTTCATCTTGTGCCGGCGCATCAAGTCTTCGATGTACTCCTGCTCGAAGCGCTCGACGAGCTGACCCTTGGCTTCCTTGAACGGCAGGTCGGTGCGGATGCCGAGGCTCGGCGCCGCTTCGCTGACCAGCGCGTCTTCGAGATTGATCGACGAGCCGCGCGCGAGCAGACACGCGCGTTCGATCACGTTGCGAAGCTCGCGCACGTTGCCCGGCCAGCTGTGGCGAACGAGGCGCGCCATATCCTCGGGCGCGACCGAGAGACCCTGGCCAAATGAATTCACGAAGTGCTGGATGAGCAGCGGAATGTCAGTGCCGCGCTCGCGCAACGGTGGCACGCTCACGCGGATCACCGCGAGGCGGTAGTAGAGGTCTTCGCGGAATGTTTTCTTCGCGACTTCGGCGCGCAGATCGCGGTTCGTCGCAGCGACGACGCGCACGTCGATCTTCTCGTACGTGTTGCTGCCGACCTTACGCACCGCGCGCTTGTCGAGCACGCGCAACAGCGACGGTTGCAGATCGAGCGCCATCTCGCCGATCTCGTCGAGGAAGATCGTGCCGCCGTGCGCCTCGGCGAATGCGCCGCGCCGATCGGTGATCGCGCCGGTGAAGCTGCCCTTCACGTGACCGAACAGCATCGACTCGATCAGCTCGCGCGGAACGCTACCGCAGTCGAACACGACGAACGGGCCATCGCGGCGCGGCGAGTGGCTGTGGATCTCTTCGGCGATCAGCTCCTTGCCGGTGCCGGTCTCGCCTTCGATCAGCACGGTCGCGTTCGTCGCGGCGACGTCCTCGAGCAGCGTGAACATCTGCCGCATCTTGGTGTCGCCACCGACGATCGTGCCGAACGCAGCCTGCGCACTCGGTTCGGGCTCGACGATCTCCTCGTCGGGCAAGAACTTGAGCACGGTCCGGCCGAGCTTCACTTCGGCGCCGAAGCCGATCGAGATGCGCTCGAACCGCGAGCCCTGGATGAACGTGCCGTTCGTCGAGCCGCAATCGGCCATCACGACCTCGTCGCCGACCAGCGATGCTTCGAGGTGCTTGCGCGACACCGTCTTGTCGGTGAGCACGAGACTGCATTGCGGGCCCGAGCCGAACGAGACCGGCTCGCTGGTCAACCGGACCGCTTCGCCGCGATCGGGACCCTTGATGACAACGAAGATCCCGCCCGCGTTTTGCCGCGAGTACGAAGGAGCGTCGTCCAACAGCGCGGTGACGTTAGAACGGTCGCGAGACATCCGGCAGCCAGCACATAGTAGTCCTACGCGGCTCCTGGTGTCTAGACCCCCACCCCTAGAGATCTAGTAAGGATCGCGCCTACTTTCCGGCCGGCAAGCTCGGACCGGACATCGCGACGATCAAAGTAACGACGATTGCGACGACGATGATCAAGCCGATCACGAGCCAGGGAGTGAACCCGGATCGCTCCGCGCGGGTCGACGCCTTTCGCCGGCCGGTGTCTGGAACTGAACGCCGCCGCCCCTGCTGCGCGGGCTGCATCGGCATCTGCTGCATCGGCATCTGCTGCATCGGCATCTGCTGCATCGGCATCTGCTGCATCGGCATCTGCTGC
>DASUFX010000649.1:0-5992 GCA_036274355.1 Kofleriaceae bacterium
GTGCTGTCGAAGCAGACCGATGGCGTGATTCTCGTTGCGCACGCTGACAAGACGCTGCGTGACGAGCTCAAGCGCTCGGCAAAACAGATCAAGGCTGTCGACGGCAAGATCTTCGGCGTTATCGTAAACGCGATCGAGCCCGATCAGCGCAGTGGCTACTACTACTCATATTACGGCTACACGTACTCCGAGAAGTCTCCCGAACCCTCGTCGACTGCGTCGTGATGGTCACCGCGACTCTCAAGACGATCGCGAAGCGCGCTCGCAGCCAAGTCGAGCGCTACATATATCGTGGCGACGCGGTGAACTGCATCGTGTGCGGCTACCGAGCGCGCTCGTGGCTTCGCGGACAAACGTACGGGCGGTGCCCGAACTGTCGCTGCGCGTCACGAACGCGCGTGCTCTGGCGGTATCTCGAGCGTACCTATACGTCACCACAGCAGCTCAAAGTTCTGCACTTTGCGCCGGAGGCGCCGCTGCGCGCTCGGCTGACCGCGTGGGGTGCCGCGTCATACACGACCTGTGACTACAACCGGTCTGATGTCGACTGTCGCGTCGACATCCAGAAGTTGCGATTCGCAGACGGTGCCTATGATCTCGTGCTGTGCTCGCACGTCCTCGAGCACATTCCGGATCATGGCGCTGCAATGCGCGAGCTCCACCGGATCTGCTCGCCAAACGGGCACGTCCTGATCCAGGTGCCGCTCGACCGCGCAATGCCGACTCGCGAAGATCTGACGGAAATGCCCGTCTCGGAGCGCAAGCGCCTCTTCGGCGAGATCGATCACCTCCGCTACTACGGCTCGGACTTCGCGGAGCTACTGAAGCGTGCAGGGTTCTCTCGGGTCACGACGCACGAGCCCGTGCGCGAGATCGTGATCACCGAGCGCATCGAGTACGGCTTCAATCCCGAAGAAGCACTGTTCGTCTGCCAGCGCTCAGCGTTGTAGCTCGCCAATGATCGCCGTAGCCAGGTCGGGACGCGCGACGACCAGGTTTGGAAAGTGCGTGCGCGCACCGGCGTAGTCGATCGTCTCGCCACTGTACGTCGTGAGGACCGCACCGACCTCGCGCAACAGCACTTCGCCGGGCGCGACATCCCACAGCTTGTAGTTGAATTGCTTCGCATACACGTCGGCCGCATCTTCGGCAACGCGACAGATCTTGAGCCCGACGCTGCCACACTCGACGAAGCGTCCTTTTACCTGCTGAAAGATCGCACCGACCGGGCCGCTCGGCGTCGTGCTGTCGACGAACCGCAAGCCGGGGACGAGCGCCACCGCCGAGGAGGCCCGCAGCTCACGCGCACCCGCATCGTCGAGGCGCCAGGCACCCGCCCCGCTCGCCGCAACGTAGACTGCGCCGGTCACCGGCTCGCCGATGACACCAACGCGAGGCTGACCACCATCGATGTAAGCGACTTGCACGCAGAACCCGTCGTAGCCATCGACGTAGCTGCGCGTGCCGTCGAGCGCATCGACTGCCCAATACGACGAAGCACCAGGCCACGGTGTACCGACGCGCTCGAACCGTTCTTCTGCGAGGAAGAGCTCACCGGGGAACGTGCCCTCGAGAAAGCCGCACACCCAACCTTCAGCGGCGAGGTCGGTGCTCGTCTTCAGCTGACCACCGGCAGCTTCCTCGCCGCGAATCGTGCCGCGTAGCTGCATGAGCGCTGCGCCTGCCGCGCGTACGGCAGCGGTCGCGACGTCGAGCCGCGTCGCCCATGGCGAGCTCACTAGTCGATCAGGTAGCCGCATAATCCGCGTAGAGTTTCGTCAGCCGCTCGCGCAGCGTTGGTGGTTTCCAGCCCAACGATTGCTTCGCACGCGTGGCGTTCATCCGAAACGGAGGGTGCGCCACCGCCGCTTCGACGGTCGAGCCCGCACCAGCGTGGGCGGCGATCAGCTTCGCGACCGCGATGAGATCTACAGGCTCGTCATACGAGATGTTGATCGCAGTGCGAGGCTTGCCGGTCGCGGTCAACGCGCGGACGATCGCATCGGCCGCATCGTCGACGTGCAGCACATTCCACGCGGTCGGCGTCGCGGTCGTCACACGAATCGGCTCGCCTGCGCGTGCTGCTCGACAGAAGTGAAACAGCGCCCCGCTCGCCCGATCCTCCGAGAACAGCCCCGGCAGCCGCAGAACCCACGCATCCGTCGCCGGGTCGACGAGCAGGATACACTCGGCGACGAGCTTGGCGAGCCCGTACAGATGTACGGGCCGCGTCGGATGGTACTCGTCGACGTCGACCTGTTCGGGAACGCCGTACACCGTCATCGACGAGGCATGCACGATCCGCGCGTCTTCAGCGAATCGCTTGACGTGCAGTGCGATGCGTTCATGAGCTGTAACGACGGCGATCCCAGTGCGCAGATCCTCGTTGCCGCTGGTGACAGGGCCGGCGAGGTTGACGACTGCATTCCAGCGCCACGAGCCGAGCAGGTCGGTCGCGATGTCGTAGTCGGCGAGATCGCCCTGCATCGATTCGACAGCGTCGAACCGCTTGTCGAGCCGAACCTCGCCGAGGTCGCGAAATGCGCGGCTGTTGCCGTGCGCCGTGACCTCGATGCCGCGCTCGACGAGCCGTGCGACGACGCGTCGGCCGAGAAAACCGGTCGCACCGGTGACGAGCACGCGCTTCAAGGTTTCGCCCGCAGATCGATCGGCCGCCACTCACTCTCCTTGACATAGATCTGCGCCGTGTAGCGCAACATCATCAGATCCGGCGTGAACGTCAGCTGTCCCGGATCTTCGCCGCGGGCGTGACGGAGCACGACATCGACCTCGTTGACCCCGGATGCGAGCGTGAGTGCCATCGTGGTCGAGTAGCGTGGATTGATCTCGATGACGCACGGCACGCCATCATCGCCGACGATTAGCTGGACGTTGTACGGACCACGGGGATCGAGTGCTTTCGTGATTCCACGACACAGCTCGTCGATCGCCGGAACACTGCGCGTGATGCCGACCTGCGTGATCCCGCGCTTATCAGCCGCTTCCTTCGGAACGATTGAAAATAACGTGCCATCGAGACCGACGACGACACTCGTCGTGAACTCGCGCCCGTGCAGGCGTTCCTGCACGATGTAGCGATCCGCGGGTTGTGCGGCGGCTGCGAGGTACGCCCGCAGATCGCCGGGACCGTCGAGGAATGCGAGACCCCGGCTGCCGCGTCCTTGGCACGGCTTGACGATCGCCGGGTAGGTTGCCGCAGCGGCATCGCTGGCGAGCCACGAGCGCGCCACTGACAAGCCGTGCCGCGTGAGGGCCTGCGCCATCGTCCACTTGTCGAGCGTGAGCTCGGAGAACTCGAGCGTCGGTCCGACGATCTTCAGGGTTGGCACCTCCTCGCGCACGAAGCGATGCACCTTCGGGATCTCCTCGTCGACGAGCGGGATGATGAAGTCGGGACGCTCGCGGCGAACGATCTCGCGCAGCGCGGGCACGAACGCGTCGTCGGCGCCGAACGGAATCACGTACGAGCGGTCTGCCCACGAGAACCCGGCCGAGGTCGGCGTGGCATCGGCGGTCACCACCTCGTAGCCAAGGGCCTTGAGCACCTTGACTGCTTCGATCGTCCCCGCGCCACCGCCGCCGGTGAAGAAGAGCTTAATGGGTGTGGGCATGCGGCCTTCGTCCTCGTTGCCGTCGTCGGGATGCGACTGTACCTTAGCGGTAGCGATGCCGCGCGGTCCGGCCACCTTCTACAACCGATTCGCAAAGCGATGGTTCGACATCGCGGCGTCGGCGACTGCGCTAGTGGCCCTCGGCCCGCTCATAGGCGCCGTGTCACTCGCGGTGTTACGCAAGCACGGCCGGCCGATCCTGTTCCGGCAGCAGCGCACCGGCGTGAACGGAGAACCGTTCGAGATCTTGAAGTTCCGCACCATGACAGACGAGCGGGACGCGAGCGGTAACCTACTGCCTGACAAGATGCGGCTCACCGCCCTCGGCAAGTGGCTGCGCGAGACCAGCATCGACGAGCTGCCCGAGCTGTTGAACGTGCTGCGCGGCGAGATGAGCCTCGTCGGACCGCGACCACTGCTTCACCGCTACATGCGGCACTACAACGAACGCCAGCATCGCCGCCACGAAGCGCGGCCCGGGATCACGGGTTGGGTTGCGGTCAACGGCCGCAATACGACGACCTGGGAGCAGAGGTTCGAGATGGACGTCTATTACGTCGAGAACCTCGGCCCTTTGCTCGACATGAAGATCCTACTGCGCACGATCGTGACGGTGCTCAGCCGCGAAGGCGTCGATCCTGGTTTTGCCGATCAAATGCCCGAGTTCGGCACGCCGGCACCGGCGACGAACTGATTCATGCGTGCTCGTCCGGAAGCCCGCGCACCCGTAGCAAGCGCCAATACTCGTCGCGCCAGCCTGCCCACACGACATCGCGAGCGAAGTAGTCGACGGCACGATGACGTGCCGCGCGCGCGTGTGCATCGCGCAGCTTCGGTTCGAGCAGGTAACGTAGGAGCGCATGGGTGAGACCTCCGACGTCGCCGACGTCGACGAGAAGACCAGTATTGCCGTCTCGCACCGCATCCGTGATGCCGGTCGCCCGTGCGCCGACTGTCGGTACGCCAGCGGCGGCCGCTTCGAGCGGCACGTTCGGAAAACCTTCGCGATGCGATGGGAACGCGAGCACGTCCATCATCGCGTAGTACGGCGCGGGTTCATCGACACGAGCAACTAGATGCACGTTGTCGCCGCGCAACTGTGCAGCAAATGCCGGATCGACGATATCGCCGGCAAACCCGGCGCCGACGATCACGAGGTGGGTGTTCGGCGCGCGGACGCGAACACGCTCGAACGCGGCAAGCAGCTCAGCGATGCCCTTGTCTGCGACCGGCCGGCCGATGAAGCCGATCACATTTGCATTGTTCGGGATCGCGAGTTCGCGACGCAGCGTTTGCGCCTGGTCGGTCCAACGCGCGCGAGCAAACCGCTCGACATCGACGCCGTTCGACGAACCCGCGCCAAGCACGACACACTTGCTCGCCGGTGCGTAGCGAGCTGCGACGTAGGCCGCTCGCAGACTCTCACTGTTGCACACGACCTCGTGTGCGCACGCGGCCGCCGTACGCTCGGTCATCCCGAGAACCGACCGCTTGAACCCGCGCTCGGTCTCGAGCCGCAGGCCGCGCAACTGGTAGATGCGCACGGGTACGCGTAGCGCTGCCGCAGCCACGATTCCGATCAGCCCGCCCTTCGCAGTGCTCGCATTGACGATGTCCGGCTTTAGTTGGCCGAGCGCGCGCGTGACGCGCGCGAGCGAGATCGCATCCTGTGCGGGATCGATCTCGCGTGCGATCGGTACACCGACGACATCGACCTGCTCGCGCTCGGCAACGCGCTCGAGCTCTGGGCCCGGCGAGCTGATGACCGTGATTTCGAATCCGTGCTCGCTGAGATACGCGAGCTGACCGCGCAACAGCACATTCGCCGTCACCGGGACGGTCACGACGAACGCGAGACGCGGTCGCCGGCTCAGGAGGCTTTCTCCGCTGGCTGCGCGCGGAGACGCTTCGCGATCTCGCCCATCGTCGTCCACCACAGCGAATCGCCGTATTCGCGATGCAGTCGCTCGAAGAATAGATCGAGAAAATTGCAGTACACGCCGTCGACACCGTCGAGCGCGATATAGCCAAGCGCGTTCTTTATGATGTGCGCTTTGACGGTGAGCAGACCGCCGGCTTCGATGATTGCCTTCGCGCGCTCCCACTGCGACGTCGCCTGGAAGTTTGTCGCAAAATGCACGAGATTCGTCCCGCCGACGAGCGACGGATAGATCAACGACGCCCCCTTGATGCCGCTCATGTTTGTCGTCGCGGCAGCGCTGATCTCGGTCTTGATGTCGCGCGAAGAGGCGACGAAATCGAACCCGAGCTCGTTCATTGCCGTGAGCAACGCGGGGGGCGCGTTCCACCCGGGGGGACACATCCCGCGCACGTACGGCAGCTTCGACGCCTCGAAGATG
>DASUFX010000650.1:0-10448 GCA_036274355.1 Kofleriaceae bacterium
GGCCGCGCGATCGACGTCGAAGCCACGTGCGTCCATCCCGAGCGCGCGTTCCCATAGTTGCGCACGTGCGGCTTCGGTCGGCATCGGTACGTCGACGATGACGAGCCCACGTGACAGCGCGAGCGGCCGCGTGTCACGGCGCGTACACGTGCCGGCGACCGGGCCGAGAAAGCTCGCGAGCTCGCGGTCGAGCACCGCACTGCGATCGACGCGGCCGAGTTCGACATCGCCGGCCAGCACGTCGATCCGTTCGAACATCGGCATCGCGTGGAACAGCGCCGCCTCGCGAAGCAGCGCGCGCACCGTGCGCTGCAGCTCGAGCGGATCTGCCGGTAGGCGATCGGATGCGATGCGCACCACGCTGCAGCCCGCCGCACGCGCCGCGCCATAGACGAGCGACTTGCGACCGGATCCTTCCGAGCCGCTCAGCACGATAGCTTGCGAGACGGTTCCGCCGTTCGATGCTTCGAGTGCATTGCGCACGAGCTGGACCGTCTCGTGCTTGATGCCATCGGGCAGCACGAGCCCGTCGTGCGGCGGCAAGCTGTGCAGTAGCTCGGCGATGTCGGCAACCTCGCGATCGAGCCGCACGATGCCGTGCACCAGCTCGATCACACGCGGGTGCACCTTCACCTGCCGGAGCAGAAAGGGCGCGTCCTCTTGCTGGCGGCGGCTGCCGAGAAACTCGACGAGCCGATAGCGAAACAACCGGCTCTCGGGCGACAGCTCGTGTAGCATCAGCTCGCGCGTCGCATCCGTCGAGTAGACGAGCAACTGCAGCAGGCCGACGTCGGCGTAAACGCGCGACGCTTCATTGACGAGGTAGCGCATGAGCTGCCGCAGCGGCGCGTTGACCTCGAGCGCGATCAGGATCCACAACGCGCGCTGCTCGGTCGGCGTCAGCGCGAACGCGCGGCGTAGCACGTCGAACGGCAGCGTCTGATCTTGCCGCCGCGCTTCCTCGAGCTTCGCTTCGATCCGTTCCTCGCGCGCGCTGATCGCAGCGTCGAGGTCGACGAGCTTCTGTTGCGCCTCGGGCGACGGCACCGCGCCACCGAGCAGCGCGACCACTTCGCCGCCGGATACGAATGTGCCGGAGAACTGATCCTTGACCCGCGGCAGGATCCCGGCCTCCCAGTGCGCGTTGATCTGGCGTTCGACGAGCTGATGAACCAGCGCAACGCATTCGTCGAGGTGCTGGATCGGTGTATCGAAGGTGCGAGCCACTCGCGCCAAGCTTACCGTATGGACCGAGCCGCAATCGTCTTACAATGGCGGCTCGGTGGAGCTTGTTGGGCTGACCTCGGAGCTGCGCGACTGTCTGCTCGCCGGAACGGGAAAACCACCACTCGACGTGGCGCTCGAGCTCGTCGGCCGTGCCGGCGCAGCCGGGCTCGCGATCCTCGGCGCGATGTCGATCGATCGCCGACTCGCTCCGCACCAGCGCATGACCGTGCTGCTCGCGATCTCGGTCCTCCTCGCGCTGACGCCAGAGACGCCGCCCGCCGAGGCGCTCGACGCCGTCGAGGACGAGGAGACTGCCGCGACCGCGATCCGTTCCGGATACGGCGCAGCGCTGACCGGCGTGCTCGCGGCGGCCCCGCGTGGTGGCTCGCTCGATGCGACGCGGCGGTTACTCGGCCGCAGGCTCGTCGCGGCTGGCGAACGCGGACCGCATGTCGCGCAGCTGTTGCTCGACGCCGGTGACCGCGTGCGCGCGGCGCAACTTGCAGCCGACGATCTCGCGCAGCACCTCGCGACGCACGCCGAGCCGACGCTCGAGACGTGGGCGCGGCTGCGGATCTTGCTCGACTGGAGCAGCGACGACGCGCTTCTCGACGCCGTGTTGCAACAGCTCGCGACGCAGCATCCCGCTCTGCTCGCCCGGCTCGAGCCGTTGCTCGTGCGCATTCCCGATGCCGAGCCGGCTGCGGTGCAGCGGGTGCGTTCGACGCTCGTGTGGCTACTCAATTCTCGATGAACGACTCGGCGAGCTCGCGCCACGCGTCGAGCAACACGTCGAGGCGATCGCGGCGGTAACGCGCGGGCTGCGCGAGGTACAGCTCGAGCCCGCGCTTGGTGAAGAACGCATCACGCGGCAGCTCGTCGCTTCCTGGCGGGAAGAACTTCAGCACTTCCTCGACGGCGGCGATCCCCTTCGCGAGATCCGCGCGTGCGACATCGCGGGCCCCGCGATCGAGCGTTTCGATCTCGGCGGGAACGCGCGCGCCGAAGTCATCGGCGATCGCGAGCCACTCGCCGGCGTCGATTAGCGTCGAGCGAGCCGCACTGCCCCACGCGCCATCGGGCACGCGCTCGTCGCCGAGCAGCAGCTCGAACGTGCGCTCGGTGCCGCAGCTCGGGCAGTATCCGCTCGCGACCGCAGCGATCCGCTCGCCGTTCTCGACGAGCTTGCTCGGATGACCGAAACCGCGATGCCCGCACGCTGGGCATGGCTCGCGCTCGATGAAGAGGCGTGCTTCGCTGATGCTGCGCGCTTCCTGCATCACCGACCGACGTCGATGTAGAACTCGGCGGGACCGACGCCGACCGAATTCGGCTGGCGGCGCTGCAGCACCTGTTTCACGCAGAACGACAGCGGTGCTGGCAGTCCGCCGAGCGAGATCGCGGGAGCTTCGGAGCTGAACGTCACGACGACGACGTACTGCTTCGGCGGATCGTAGACCTCATCGGTCGCGCACGCGGCAATGTCTTTCTTGAGACCCTCGAACCACGTCCGCTGATCTTCGTTGAGCGCGAGATCGAGCGGATGAAATCCCTCCCCGTTTACCGCGGTGAGCAGCGTGACCTTGTTCGTGCCCTTGGCGGCCGGCGGTGGCGGTGATGAATCCATGGGTGGCGCTCCTGTCGTGCACTCGATCAGCTCGGCGCGATTCTTAGCGCCGGCGACACAGGTCAGCTCCGCATCGGGGATCCGCCCCGCCTCGCAACGCTCGACGCTGTGCGCGACCAACCCGTCCCGCTTGCCGGGGGCCGGATCGCTCAGATCTGCGACCTTTTTCGCGTAGCTATCGCAGTCACGGGCCGGCTTCTTCTGCGCGCCGTTCTGCGAGCCGCACGCAGCGACCAAGACCACCGCCGCCGCGGCCATCCGCAAGACCATCGAGCGCTAGCCTACACGAGGGGATTCAGTTGTTAAACCGGTACGGCGCCAGAGAAAACTGGCGCACCGATCGAGGGAAGGCTGGCGTGCGCTTCGCGTAGGATGGTGGCGTGCACGGGCTCGAGCTCGATAACTCCATCTCTGTCTTCGGTCGGGTGGCGACCCTCGGTAGTGCGTATCGTCTCGATCTCACAGCGCTTTTCGACCGACTTTCGGCGCTCGCGCCCGAGCTCGCGAAGACCGCGATCGTAACCGTCCCGCGCACGTTCGATCGCCTCGCGATCAGCACGAACATCACGCGCGGTAACGACGGCATCGATCGCGTGCGCGTGCTGGCAGGCGTCTGCGATCCCGCACAACCGGCGCGCCTCGCCACGCTGTTCGGCGCCGAGACGAAAGATCTCGTCGTCGAGGTCGAATCGATGCCGCACGATCCGCAGGCGTTCGCGCTCAGCGTCACCGGCTACGGCAGGCGCAGCCTCGCGAGCGACCTCGCGCATCTCGGCTCGTTCGGCGTCGACGTCGATAGCCTCGGCGAGCTCGCCAGCTCGCTAATCGGCGCCGATCGGTTGATCGGCCTCGCCGATCGCGCCGACACGACGGGCGCACGCGCGTGGACGCTCCACGTCGCTCACCACAACGGCGACGATGCGCAGCACAACGCAACGCGCGCGCAGGTCGGAACGGTCGCGGAGAAGCTCGGCATCAGCGCGCCGCAACGCAACCTCGTCGCCGGACTGCACGACGCGCTCACGAACGGCCGCGACAGCTACAGCTGGTTGCGCGTCCGCCCACAGATGCCGACGCAGCTCGGTGTGCTGTGGCCAACGGTTCGCTGGGAGGACGTGGTGAACATCGCGACGACGCTGTATCCGACGAGTGCGAGCGGTACGCGGCTCGGCGAGCTCGCCGGCGCATTCGACGTGGACGCAGCGTCCGGCGTCGAGCTCGAGCTCACGACGACCGATCCGCCCGACATGCGCGTGCTCGTGACTGTGGCGAAAGGCGCTGCGTAGCTATGACCAAAGAGTTTAGCCCCGACTCTTCACAGGCGAAAAAACCTGACGCCAAAGCGACCCCGGGTGTCACGCCACCTGCGCCGACGAACAACCTCGACGGAGAGAAGGCCGCCACGTTCCTCCGCCTGATGGGCAACATCACCAAGGACTGGAAGGCCGTCCTCGGCAGCCTCGCCACCGATACCGAAACGCCGCCGAATCCTCCGACGTCGAAAGCGTTCCAGGCCGACGCGTACCGCCTCCTCGCTCGTCGCGACAAGACCGGCGAGACCGGACTCGACGCGGTCAGGCAGCTGCTCGCGCTCACGCAGACACGCATGCCGTATGCCCAAGACCTCGAGCGCACCGAGTCGATCGTCGGCGCCGACACCGCGCGCCGCACCGCGATCCACGAGTGCCTGCAAGACCTCCAGGCAGGCGGCGACATCAAGTACAACACCGACCGCCTCGTCGTCACGTACATGGCCCAATCGCAGCTGGGCCGCGACTGGTGGCAAGTGCCGTCGCAAGACGTCAACGAGTGGCTCGGTCCGTTCGCGGCATACCTGACCGATACCGGCACGCTGTGGAAGCACTGCATGGAGGACGGTATCGCTACGGCGCCGTCGCTCGCGGCGAAGCGTGCATCGCAGCTCAAGCCGCTGCTCAACTTGCTCAAGCTCGGCATGCTCACGCTGCCCGAGGCCGGCAAGACCGCAACGCCGGCGGCGCCTGCCGCAGCGGCCGGCCCCGACGACGCGCAGAAGAAAGCGTGGGATGAGGAAGCCGCGAAGCTCAAGGGCGAGATCGAGCCGCACCTTCCGCCCGATGGCGCGACCGGCGAGGACGCGAAGCTCAAGAACCTCGATCGCAAGCAGCGCTTGGATCTGATCCTGAAAATCACCGCGGCGTCGCTCGAGGTGAAAGATCGGCTGAGCTCGGACGTGGTGTTCATGCGCCGCGTCGCGCTGCTCGGCGAGACGACGAGCCACGGCGGCGTGAAGGAAACGCAGCAATCGCTGTTCCGCGCGCTCGATCCGGTCGAGGCACTCGCCGATCAAGTCAGCGGAACGACGGTTGCGAAGTCCGGCATGCTCGTCGAGCACGGCGGCGTGCATGCCGCGGGCGACAAGGACAAGCACTTCACCGCGATCCGCGACTTCCTCGCGAGCCATGGTGACAAAGACCCGGCGAAGGCCAAGGCGCAAGAGCCGATCCGTCTGCGCGTGATGACGCACACGAAGATCCAGGCGGCGTGCCGCATGTTCTCCGAGCCGCAGCAACAGGATCTCTGGAAGCTCGCGACGCGCGGCACGCTCGAGCCTCAGCTGTCCGACAAGCTGTTCCCGGCGGTGAAGGCCGGCAACACGAAGGAGGTCGCGAAGGTCCTGCTGACGATGAGCGCCGACGATCGCGCCTCGATGGCCGGCCTCAAGGACGACCTCTTGTTCCGCAACCTGATCGCGAGCGACAAGATGCGCGAGCAGGTCGAGATCGACGGCATCACGGTGCGTCCGTACGACCTGTGCTTGCTTATGTGGGGACTGCGCCCCGGCCTCAGCAAGGATCCGGGTCAGACCGGTCCCGAAGAGGCCTGCGATCCGAACCTCAAGCCGCTCAACTTCGACGACCGCGTCAACCTCGACCAGAAGCTCTACAAGCCGACGATCAAGAAGCTCAAGGACGACCTCTCAGCCGCGGATTCGTGGTTCGCGTCGGGCTGGCGCACCGACGACGATGACGTCGCGAGCCACCTCGATCAGTTCGCGACCCAGTGCGCGTCGAAAGACTTCCTCGAGCTGATCCGGCGGGGCGGCACGCCGCCCGGCCAGGAGCTGATGACGAAGTACAACGCCGAGACCGGCAAGTCGCTCCACTCACTGATCAAGAGCGGCTGTGGTGACAAGGCGCGCCGCGCGGCTGAGCGCGTTCTCAACATTTCGATCGGTAGCGAGAGCGTCGGCCTCGTCGGTGGCGTCATTCATCGCGCCGGTGACGGAAAAGAAAATGCGCAGATGAAGCTCGAGCAGGCGCTGCGCGAAACGCCGACCGCGCTGGGCGGCCGATCGATCCAGCAGGTCGTGCACTCGGCCGCGGCGGACATGCGCCGCGAGCTCTACGAAGGTCTGTGCTGGAACGGCGCCGACCTCGAGGACGTCTACGAGATCTGGGACAACCTCGCGAAGGCGGTCACGCCGGACCTGCTGAAGCAGGTCAAGGAGAAGACCGGCGAGACGGTCTTCACGATCGAGCTGTTCCAGAACGCGTACCAGGAGATCGATGGCCCGCTGATCAACGCGCTCAACAAGCGGCTCAGCGACTCCGACGGCAACAAGGCGAAGGCGCGCATGGGTCTGACCGACGCCGGTGCCGCGAGCCGCCGCAAAGACGCGCAGGGTGCAGACACGCCGGTCAGCACCGAAGCAGCCGCGCGCCAGGACGCCGAGCAGAAGTTCGGCAGCCAGGCGAAGGAGCTGTTCGGCGCGCTGTCGGCGCTCGACTTCAAGGCGCGCCAGGAACAGTTCCTCTCCGCTAAGACGAAGCTGATCGGCTTTCTCACGACGCAGGCCCCGACGGCTGGCGCGCCGCCTGCCCAGCTCAAGATCACGACCGAGGCGGTGATCGGCGAGAAGGCAGCCGATGCGAAAGCGGGCGCCGGTCTCGGCACCGTGCAGACGCCCGACGACTACTACCGGCTGAAGTTCGGCATCACGCCGAAGAACCATGCGGTGCAGATCGTGCGCTCGTTCAAGTTCGCCAAAGACGACGCCGAGTCGACCGATCGCGAACAACAGCTCACGCCCAAGGAAGTCGCCGAGTGGCTCGGCGTCGACGCGGGCATGATCGACAGCCCGCAGCTGCCGCCCGTCGGCTCGAAGGTTGTCATCGACGACCAGAACAAGAACCTCGTCCGCCAGGGCTTCACCGAGGCCACCGCGACCGACAACGCGAACGAGATGTGGAAGCTGCTCCACGACGGCGGCGAGGTTCGGCTCATCGAAGCGACGCTGTACGGACCGTACAACGACGAAGAGAAGCGGCTCATCCGCATGGCGTTCCGCCAGCTGTCGGGCGGCATCGACTGGCAGTTCTACGTCCAGCAGGCGCTCTACCAGTACGAGCACGCCGGCCAGAAGAGCGACTACCACCACGGCATGCGCGTCGGCGCCGAAGGCACGATGGCCGGTCAAGGCATCGCCGGTTCGAACAAGATCAACGTAACCGCGGACAAGGGCGAGCTCGACGTGCTGGTCGCGCTGGGCACCGAGGGCGAAGTCGACATCAAGGCCGAGCTGAACAACGCGATCTCGCACAAGGAGTGGAACCAGGTCCTGCGCATCGTCGATCGCGCGGACGACGGGCAGTGCCGCGCGATCCTCGCCGACGCGAAGCTGATGGGACGGCTCGAGTCGTACCTCGACGCGTACTCGTGGGATCGCGTGCACCGCGTGCTCACCGGCCAGGACGGCCTCGGCGTGCGCCTCGAGTCGCGCTCGCACGGCAACAAGGACGAGTTCTTCGAGGGCACGCTCGGATTCGGCGGCACCGACGAGTCCGGCATGAAGGACGACATCAAGGAGTACGTCCACCGCCTGACGAACAAGTTCCAGGCCGAAGAGGTAAAGAAGGCAAAGGCCGACAACAAGGTCCCGAACCAGGACCTGATCCTGATGACGGTCGCGCGCCGCGTGCGCGAGGCATGCGCGTCGCTCGCCGCCGATCCGGAGATCAACGCGATCATCGAGCGCGAGCTGTCGGGCTACGATCTGTCGTCGACGCGCGGTCAGCTGCTGAGCGGCACCGGCGAGGACTCGAACGTCGCCGCGGTGACCGCTGACGAGCACGATGCGGAGAAGGTACTCGCCGAGATCCGCAAGATGCAGAAGCCGGAGCGCGAGCGTCGCCTCAAGGACCCCGAGTACATGGCGCGGCTCAGCCAGCTGATTCACGGCAAGGATCTCCAGCAGGCGATTTCGCTGCTGCAGTCGACCGCCGACGAGGCGCAAGCCGCACAGGAAGGTACCGAGGCGAAGTCGCACGACAACCTTGCCGAGATCGTGAAGCTGTCGGCGCCGACCGGCTCGCACGATGTCGACGACCTGCTCGCGAAGCTCGTCGAGCTCAGCCCCGAAGAGCACGCCCGCCTGCTCGCCGACCCGAAGCTGGTCGCGCAAGTCACCGCGGTGTTCCACAACACGAGCAAGGAGAAGCGCGAGATCGCCGAGCGCGTGCTCGGCTTCCGCAAGGAACAGGCGGACAAGCTGCTCGGCCCGGGTGTCACGAACCCCGACGGCGCCACGAATCCGCAGGGCCGTACGGTCAGCCCCGAGGAGCGCCAGCGCCTCGCGTTCCTCCAGGAGAACGCGGTCGCGCGCATCCAGCAAGGCGCGACGGTCAGCTGGAACCAGCTGCTCGGCCAGCTCGTGGAGGTCTACAAGATGGACTTCCACCCGAAGCTGATCGCGCCGCAGCCGGCGGGTCAGCCCGCGGGTCAGCCGGCGGGTCAGCAAGCGCCGGCGCAGACGCTCGACGAGCCGGCGAAGTTCGATCCGAACGAGGCCACGAAGATCACGCTCGAGCAGCAACTGCGCATGGGCATCCTCGATCGCATTCGCGAGAACGCCTCCGTGCTAGAGCGTGCCGACAGTCCGCTCAAGAAGGAGCGCGTGCGGCTCGCGGTGCTCGGCCTCTCCGATCCGTCGTCGTTCCGCGTGCTCGAGCAGTGGGGCGCGTTCGACGACGACGAAGCAGGCGTCGAGGACACGCTGGCGAAGGCATCCGACGATCACCTGATCGATTGGTGGACCTCGATCCGGCTCGAGAAGCCGAACGGCGATGATTCGCTCGCGACGGTGTACGACCGCTATCGCAAAGCGCACGACAAGGTCGAAGCGCAACGCAAACTCGATCCGAACGCGCCGAAGGACATGCCGGCGGACGTCAGAGGTCTGCGCGACGCGTTCATGAACTACGTCGTCGACATCTCCGGCGACTTCGAGGACCTCATCCTCAACTTCGCCGGCGGCGTGTTCAGCGACGACTCGAAGACGAAGAAGGACAAGAAGCGCAGCAAGGTCAAGCAGCGCGACAACGAGGACTACCAGAAATGGCGCGGCATCATCCGCAGCCGCATTCCGACGCTGCCCGCGACGAAGATCGCGAAGAAGATCCACGCCGACGATCGGCCGGGCGACGTCGAGCTGATCACGAATCCGAACCGCAAGGCGCGCACCGACTTCGAGTTCAGCGAGGACGAGTACACCCGCCGCCTCGGTACCGAGGGCTCCGGCGCACGCGTCGCCGGCGGCAAGCGCGCGACCGTCACCGACACGCTGACCCGTTATGGTCAGGAGCTCGCGACCGCCGAGAGCAACAAAGACGGCGGCGTCGGCATCATCACGAAGGAAGAAGGCGAAGGCCTCGCGAAGACGCACGGCGACTTCGAGCTCGCGATGAAGGAGTTCCGCGAGGCACGCGCAAAGATCGCGAGCATCGCGGGCGCGATCGTCGGCCTGGTCGCGGGTGCGATCGTCACGATCATCACCGGCGGCGCCGGTGCAGGCCTCGCGTGGATGCTCGTCGCCGGCGCGCTATCCGGTGCGGCCGGTGCGGCCGGTACCGCACTCACGAAGGAGATGATCCAGGGCTCGGAGTTCGACTTCAGTCACGAGGGTCTGACCAGCATCGCGCAGGGCGCGATCACCGGCATGATCATGGCGGGCACGACCCGCATCGCCGGCAACATCATGAAGTCGCTGACCGGGCCCGCGACGATGAAGGCGCAGGCCACGGCTCTCCAGCACGTCCTCAACGGGACGAAGCCCGACCTCTGGGAGAAGGTTGTCACCGCCGCGCAGGGTCTCGGCTTCGCGACCGGCGAAGGCGTGCTCTCCGAAGGTCTCAACATCGGCATCGAAGCCGGCATCGCACCGCTCGATCCATCGCTGTGGGTACACGGCTGGGACGAAGGCGTGATCCGCGCGCGCCACAAGATCCGCGATCACATCAGCGCCGCGCCGCAGCGCTTGTTCAACGCGGGCGTGATGAGCGCGCTCACGCACGGCGTCGGCGCGTTGCGCGGCAAGGGTGCCGAGGGCGGTACGCCGGTGCAGCCGCCGCACAGTGACCTCGAGAAGAAAGCCGTGAAGGGCAGCCTCGAGTGGCACGTCGCGCGCATGAAGGACAACGTGAAGGCCTACATGAAGGTCGACGAGGTCATGGTCATGGCCTTCTCGAGCTTCGTGTCGCAGAAGATTTCCCAGGCGGTGTTCGACAAGCCGATCGACTGGAACAATCCGCAGGAACAGATCTTCATCGAGTTCCTG
>DASUFX010000651.1:0-6761 GCA_036274355.1 Kofleriaceae bacterium
CGGCCGCGCGACGCACAGAAGAGCGTAGGCGCGCTCGTCGACCAGGCACTGTCGCTCGTCGACGATCTGTCGGCCGACGAGCTCGACAAAGCGCGTATCGCCGCCGAGGCCGGCTTCGTGCGTCAGCTCGAGACGGCGCAGGGCAGGGCACGCACGCTCGGCTGGAACGCGAGCCTGACCGGTGATCCGCGGTTCGCGCACGTGTATCTCGATCGCATCCGCGCCGTGCGCCGCCACGATATCTCGGCGACCGTGCGCCGCTACTTCCGCCCCGAGAACGCGACCGTCGCGGCGATTCTGCCGAAGCAATCGGCGCGCGTGCACGCGACGTTCGCGCGCAGTGCCGAGAAGAAGGTCCGCTCCGCGTTGCGCGTCGCAGCGGCACCGCCGACCGTCGCCGAGAAGCGCGTCGCGCTGGGCAATGGCATGACGATCGTCGTGCGCCGCGATCCGTCGGTCCCGATCGTCGCGATGCGTGCGGTGTGGCGCGGCGGCCAGCGCGTCGAAGACGACGATCACGCCGGTGCGTCGACGTTGCTCGCGCGCTTGATCACGCGCGGCTGCGGCAAGCTCGATGCGACGGCGCTCGCCGACCGCGTCGATCGTCTCGGCGGCTCGCTCGGTGGCGTATCCGGCCGCAACAGCTTCGGCGTTGCCGCGGAGTGGCTCGCGAAGTCGTGGCATTCGGGGTTCGATTTGCTCGCCGATTGCATCCTGCAGCCGACTCTCGCGGCAGCCGAGCTCGCCCGCGAGAAGCGCGCGTTGCTCGACGATCAGATCGCGCAGGGCGACAACCCGACGCAGGTCGCGTTCCGGCTGTTCAGCGAGACGCTGTACGGCGCGCACCCGTACGCGCGCGACGTGCTCGGCACGCAAGCCGCGATCGACGCGCTCGATCGCGCCGCACTCGCCGCGTTCTATCGGCAGCGTTATCCGGTCTCGCAGCTCACGCTATCGATCGTCGGCGACGTCGACATCGACGATGTCGTCGCGCGCGTCACGAAGCGCTTCGGCGCGAGCAAGTCGGTCAAAGCGCCGCTGCCGGTGATCTCGCCGCCGCGCTTCGACGGCCGCGACGACACCGAGCGCGAGGTATATCGCTTCCTCGATCGCGCGCAGGCGCACCTCGTGATCGGGTATCCGGGCGCGACCGTCGACGCCAAGGATCGGTTCGCGCTCGAAGTGCTGGTTGCCGTGCTCGGCGGCCAGAGCGGCAGGCTGTTCGAAGAGCTGCGCGACAAGCAAGGGCTCGTCTATCGCGTGTCGGCGCACTCGGTCGAAGGCGTCGACCCCGGCTTCGTCGCCGTGTATCTGTCGTGCGCGCCGGACAAGCTCGACGCGGCGGTCACCAGCGTGCGCAAAGAGCTCGATCGCGTCCGCACGAGCGGCATCACGGCCGAGGAGCTCGAGCGCGCGAAGAGCTACCTGATCGGTAGCCACCAGATCGCGATGCAGCGCCGCTCGGCGGTCGCGAACGCGATCGCGTATCACGAGGCGTACGGCCTCGGTTGGCGCACCTGGGCTGCCTACGACGACGCGATCCGCGCGGTAACTGTCGACGATGTCGCCGCCGCTGCAACGGCGTATCTGCGCAGCGACCGCGCGATCACCGCGACGGTGCGGCCGCCGGTCCGGACGCCGGGCGCGGCGAAGCGGTCGAAGCTTCCCGTCGACAAGAAGCCGGCGTCCGCTGCAAAGTCGCGCCGTCCGCGCCCATCGTCGTAGAGTTTGGCGCGTGAAGCGCGGGCAGCTCACGACGACGGGCCACGGCGACCTCGAGGCCAGCTTCGTCCTGATCTTTCCGCTGCTGCTTGCCTACGAGATCGGCGTGCTGTTCGCCGGCCGCGTCAACGGCGCCGACGTCGTCACCCGTGCCGTCTATGCAATCGCGCCGTCGCGCGCGGCGTATCTGTTGATCTACGCGTGCGTCGCCGTGTTGTTCCTGCTGTGGATCCGGCGCGAGGGTCGCTACCGCACGCTGCGTCTCGAGATCGCGGCGCCGGTGATTCTCGAAGCTGCGATCTATGCGCTCACGCTCGGCGCGCTGATCACGGTCGTGCTCGATCGCCTGCTCGGCCTCTCGCTCGACGGCAACTCGGTCGTCGCCGCGCTCGGTGCCGGCGTGCACGAAGAGCTCGTATTCCGGCTCGGCCTGTTCGCAGGCTTCGTCGCGCTGCTCGAAGGTCTCGAACGCCGGTTCGCGATCACGCTCGCGCTCGTCACCTCGTCGCTGCTATTCGCAGCCGCACATCACCTCGGCGCCCACGGCGAGCCGTTCACGATGCACGCGTTCGCGTTTCGCGCGCTCGCAGGCGCAGCATTCGGCGCGATCTTCTGGTTCCGATCGTTCGCGCACGCGGTCTACGCGCACGTGCTCTACGATCTCGTGGTCGCGGCGTCGTAGCCCGGAAGGTCGATCACTCGAGGCCGAGCGCGCCCGGGCCGTCGAGCTTCATCTCGCCGACGTACATGTCGAACTTGACGCGCTTGATCTGATCCGAGTTCGCCGTGCTCTGCACGATCGCCGCCTTGAGCAGGCCCATGGCCGCGAACGTGACGCGGAACAGCGTCTTGTCGCGGTTCGGCGTCAGGAATTCGAGCGAGCCACCCTTCTGCGCGGCCGGGTCCTTCTTACCCTTCACGACGTACTTGTCGTACCAAGCAAGAATGCCGTCGGCCTTCTCGAGCGAGATCGTCGCGCTGATGTTCGGGAACTCGATCTTCGTCGGGCACAGCTCGATGTCGCGATGCATGCCGGTGAACAGTTTCTTCACGGTCTGCTTGATCGTGAACGACTCGATCTTGTTCGTGTAGATCGCGTCGTCGATGCCGTCGATGTTCAAACGGAACGCCGAGCAGGTCCATTGCTTCTGCTTGAGGCCGCCGATCGGGCTGAGCTTCTGGCTCTTGAAGACCTTCCTGGTGGCGACCGCCTTCGGCTGGAATTTCACCTTGAGGTACGCCGCATCCTTCGACGCACCGTCGAGCGCGGGAAACGTGGTCTCGGTGATCAGCGCGTCGGAGAACTCGTGCTCGAACACGGTCTCCATGTTGAAGTTCGCGTGATTGATCTGGCCGCTACGCTGCTGGTAGTTCTTGTCCCACGAGTCCTGGATCCACTTCATCACGCTCGTCGAGCCGGCCATGCCGATCTCGACGGAGATGGGCTCGACGTCGGCGACCGCCGAGTGCTTGATGCGCTTGTTCTCGGTGCCGATGGCCTCGTCGACCGCGCTGTGACCCCAGAAGCCGCCATCCAGCGACTTCAGGTAGGTCGTCTGCTTGGCACCATCGATCAAGAGCTCGAAATGCCCAGCGGTATACGCGAGTTTGTCAGCCATTACGTGAGCCTCAGCTTAACGCGAACCTTTTACGATTACTGGCGCCTGGATCCCCCCGACGGAACTGGTGACCCCAGCAACTGGCTACGAAAACGGCGTAATTTCGCGTCATTGGATCCGGCATGCGGCTTGTAGAATAATGAGGCCCATGCGGATCAGTGCACTGATCCTGCTCGTCGTCCTCGGCACCGTCAGTGTCGCGCATGCCGAGAAGGTGAAGACGAACCAGTCGACGAAGCTGTTCGCCGGTCCCGGTGAGCAGAAGAAGGTCCTACTCAAGGTGAAGTCGGGCCAGAACATGACCCTCCTCTCGCAGGATGGTCGCTGGCTCAAGGTCCGCGTCCAGGGTCGGACCGGCTACGTGCCGCGGACGAAGGTCGACATGGCCGATGATGGCGAGATCGTGCGCAACACGCGCCGTCGTCCGTTCGTCGATGGTCGTAGCCGTCGCCGCGGTTTCGGCGGTGAAGCAGGCCCCGACGATCGCGTCGGCGCAGATGCGCTCGGCGAAGGCCAAGAGGACAGCGGCTCGAGCAGCGACGAGGGCGACGACGAGGAAGAAGACACGCCGAAGAAACCGGCGAAGAAGACCGCTGCGAAGAAGGTCGTCGAGGACGAGGAGGAAGACGAAGCGCCCAAGAAACCCGTCGCAAAAAAGGCCGCGGCGAAGAAGGTCGTCGAGGACGACGAAGAAGACGAGCCGAAGAAGTCGAGCGGCGACGAAGAGGACGAAGAGGACTCGCCGAAGGAGGGCAGCGACGAAGAAGACGAGGGCGACGAAGTCGTCGAGGATGAGGCCGACAAGCGCCCGACCGCGCGCGTCTCGAAGCGCGTCTCGGTCTACGAAGAAGCCGACGGCGATTCCGAGGAGCTGTTTGTCGCGCGGCCGACCGACACGCTGTTTCCGCTCGAGAGCAAGGGTAAGTGGACGCAGGTCGAGAACGCCGAGGGCGATCTCGGCTGGGTCGAGACCGACTACCTCGACATGGATGGCGGTGGCGGCGGCATGAAGAAGCGGCAGATCGATGTCACCGCGCGCATGGGCCTGATGTTCATCCAGCAGGGCATGCGTACGCAGGGCAGTACGAACTTGAAGGTGCCCGACAACTACAACATCAACACGTCGTCGGTGACGCTATCGCTCGGCGGCGCGTACACGCGGCCGTTCAAGAAGAAGTACATCCTCGGCGGCGAAGCGACGTACGACTACTCGAACACGCTGTTCGGCGGCGTGTTCTACGATCCCGACGGCAAGGCCGGCCCGATGCCTGGCGTCAACACGAAGCTGACGCTGCACAACATCAATATCCGCGGCATGGCCGGCATCGATCTCAAGAAGAAGAGCGGCATGGCGTTCTTCGGTCGACTCGGCTACCGCTACCAGAGCTATCTCGTCGCCGGCTACTCGGATCCCGCGAAGAACCCGGGCAAGATTCCGCAAGAGATCATGAAGGCGCCGACGCTCGGCGTCGCGATGATCATGCCGACGCTCACCCCGAAGATCGGGCTGCGCGTCTCGCTCGACACGATCCTGTTCGGCGCGAGCCTCGTGCAGACGAAGGGCCTCGAGGACGGCACCTCGCCGACGCTCAAGGCGGTCACGTTCGGCACCGCCGTCACGTACCGGTGGAAAAAGAACATGGACCTGCAGGCGACGTACGATCTCCGTTACGCCGGGATCGACTTCGGGCCACCAGGAACGCAGTCGATGCGCGGTCACATGGGTACGAACGTGTCGCGCACCGACTTCCTCCACATGGTCACGTTCGGGATCGCGAAGCCGTTCTGAGGCTCGCGATGATCGCGATCCCGATGAAGGACGCGATCACGCAGACACTCACGAGCGGCGGCACCTTGATCCAGCTCACGACCAGCATCTTGATGCCGGCGAACGCGAGCACCGCGGACAACCCGAACCGCAGGTAACGCAGGCCGTGGAGTGCGCTCGCGAGCACGATGTACAGCGCGCGCAACCCGAGCACTGCGAACACGTTCGAGCTGTACAGAATGAACGTGTCGTTGGAGACCGCGAATGCCGCCGGGATCGAGTCGACCGCGAAGATCACGTCCGTGACTTCGATCGCGACGAGCGCGATCAACAGCGGCGTGGCGACGAGCCTGCCGTCTTCGCGCGCGAGGAACTTGTGCCCGTGCAGCTTGCGGGTCCACGGCAAGTGACGCTCGAGCCAGAGCAGCGCCTTCGGCGGCTCGCCGGTCTCGTCCGGCGTGCGCAGTAGCTTCAGCGACGTGATGAGAAGCAGCGCGCCGAACACGTACGTGACCTCGTGCCAGCGTGCGATCGCCGCGGCGCCGAGCACGATGAACACGCACCGCGTGATCAACGCGCCGAGGATGCCGAACGTCAGGACGCGTCGTTGTTCGGTGCGCGGGATGCGCAGCTCGCCGAAGATGACAAGGAACAAAAATAGGTTGTCGACCGACAGGCTCTTCTCGAGCAGGTACGCCGCGAGGAACTGCTCACCCGCCGTTCTTCCGAACTGGAAATAGACGAACAGGTTGAAGCCGAGCGCGATCGCGACCCAGAAGCAGGTCCAGATCAGCGCGCTCTTGCGCGATTCGGCATGATCGCCGCGATGCGCGAGCAGATCGATCGTGATGAAGACGAGCAGCAGAATGCCCAGCAGGGCCCATGCCCAGGTGGGCACCTCGATGGCAGACATTGAGACTCCACGTGCGACAGACGTTGACGTTCGATGCACTAGGTCGAACGCAAACGGAGGGCCTACGTCCGACGATCAGTTGAACGCGTAGGCACGCGGAGGTCTGAATACGTACACGCAGGGCTGGTGGCCCGCGGGCGCCTCGGGGAGCGCGAAGTCATTGACTACGTGGAATTCCTCGGGCGTCAGCGTAGGCGGCAACGCGAGCGCGACATCCTCGGTGTCATCGACTGCGTCGACGAGCGCAGCGGCTGTCGGTGGGGCGCTCAGCTCGCGTGCGTCCGCGGCACTGACGAGCAGTCCGAGGGTTACAAGCGCGGCGAGGATGCGCACGACCACGTAGCCACTATATGTCGGGCGATGCCGCTGTCGAGAGGCTACGAGCTCGTTTGAGCAGGCGGGGTTTGCGTCGTCGTCGGTGGATCCGACGAGGCCGGCCGCGTTCTTGGCTGCTTGAACGGCAACAGGACGGTGAATTCCGTAAACACGTCGGGCTGCGAATCGACGGTAATCAGCCCACCGTGCAGCTCGATGAGGCCGCGCGCGATGTAGAGGCCGAGGCCAGCAGAGTCGGGCCAGGCGGAGGTGTGGTGCTTGACCGGTTTGGGGTGGGCGAACGGGTCGAAGATGCGCTGGCGATCTTCTTCCGAAATGCCGACGCCATTATCTCGTACGCGCAACCGCGCCCAGCCGCCCGCGTAGCGCTCGCGTGGTGCTTCGTCGACGCCGATCATGATCT
>DASUFX010000652.1:0-4931 GCA_036274355.1 Kofleriaceae bacterium
CGTCGAGGGCCATTATCGTCTCGCGCAGCGACTCGAACAGCGCGCCGATCGCAACGCAGCCGTCGTCGAGCTCCGCGCGGTGCTCGAGCAGGAGCCCGATCATCTCGACGCGCGTCTCGATCTCGCGCGCACGCTGCGCCGCCTGGGCAAGCTCGAGGAAGCGGTCGCGCAGACACGCAGTGCGTTCGATCGGGCGGGCCAGCCGATGGACATCGCCGAGGAGCTGTACTGGCTGCTCTGCGAAGCCGACGATCGCCAGGGCGCGATCGATCTGCTCACGCTGCTCGACGACGATCGCAGCGATGCCGACGCGCTCGCGACCGTGGCGCAGTTTCAGCGCCAGCTCGGCCGGATGGCTGAAGCACGCACCGTCGCGTCGCACATCCGCGCGCTCGACCCCGATGCGTCGACGATCGCGCTCGCCGAAACCGATCTCGCCGAGGGCCTCGTCGAGCACGCGATCGAGCAGGCGCTCACGGTGCCCGAGAAGTCGAAGCGCTTTCTGCAAGCGCGACGTGTCGTTATCGAAGGCCTGATCAAGGCGAAGCACCCCGACCGCGCACTGGCGATCGTCGAGCCGCTGCGCAAGGCGCGTCCCGACGACCTCGAGCTCGCATTCGCCGAAGCGTTCGCCCACGCCGAGGCGGGTGACGCCGCAAAGGCGCGCGAGCTCGCAAACCAGCTCAAGGGTGACGCGATGGTCGTCGCGTTTCTGCGCGCGCGCATCCTCGATCACATCGGCGACGATGCCGGCGCGCTCGCGATCCTCGAGCCCGCGCTACGGGCCAACCCCGATCACGTCGGCGGGCTCAACCTTGCTGGCTACATCCTCGCCGATCTTCCCGACAAGGATGTCGGCAAGATCGGATCGATGACACGAGGCCGCAAAGAGCGCCTCGACGCCGCCGAGCGCTACCTCGCCCATGCGCGCGATCTGCAACCCGGCGATCCGTCGATCCTCGATAGCTGGGGCTGGATGCTCTATCAGCGCGGTCGGACCCGCGAAGCCGTGCGCGTGCTCGATCGCGCAACGCGATTCTCGCCCCGTGAACCGGAGATCCTCGTACATCTGGCGGCGGCGTGGGCTGCGGATGGCGCACCGCGTACGGCCGCTGAGGTGCTCGATCGCGCCGAAAAGCTGGCCCCATCCCCGACGGTGAAACGCCGGATCGATGCCCTTCGCGCCGGGCTTGCGATACGATGACCCCATGAAGCGCGCCTGGGTGTTCGCTCTCGTATTCGCGGCTGCATGTGGCAAAGGCCCCTCGGACGACGACTGCAAGAAGTTCCTCGATCACCTCGTCGATCTCGAGTTCAAGAAGGCAGGCGCTGCCGCGACGACCGACGCGATGAAGCAAGAGATCGCGAAGCAGAAGAACACGGTCACCGAGGCCAAGAGCTCCGAGTTCCTCGACGTATGCAAGAAGAAGATGTCGAAGGCGCGCGTGCAGTGCGCGCTCGCCGCGACCGAGCTCGACGGCGACAACGGCGTCGGCAAGTGCGACGAAACGAAGTAGCGTCGACGACAGCGTGATCGCCACCGTGATCGTGGCCGTGCTCGTGAACGGGACCGCCACCGTGGACGTGATCGACGCCGTCGACGACGGTCATCGCGTCTCGACCCGCGAACGCCCCAGGTAGTCGCGTCGCTTGGGAGGTGGTCCCGCGAACGCCCCAGGTAGTCGCGTCGCTTGGGAGGCGGCCCCACGCCAGCGCAGGATCGACTGGGCTGCTGATCGACGGCTCGGATCTCGGCGCCAGTCGATCACGGTGTCGGCAACGATCGCGGTTGAGTTCACGGTCACGAGCACGGCCACGTCCACGGGGCCGGCCACGTCCACGTCCACGATCACGTTCAGGGCAACGAACGAGCGCGCTAACCCAGTGCCGCGATCACGAGGCCCGCGACGGTCTCGCCGACTGCCGCCGACGCCGTGGCGCCGTGACCGCCGAGACCGGCGGCCCACACGAGCCACGGCCGCTTCTCGTCGCGCATCAGCTTCATCGCGAGCCGCTCGGGGAACGTGCGCTGGCACGCCCACGCGCGCGCGATTCCCACGGTACCGAGCGGTGAGCCTGCGAAGCGCGTACGCATGAGTGCCTCGCCGGCGTCGTCGGGCTGCTGGTCACCCGGCTCGACCTTTGTCGCGTCGCACGGCGACACCATGATCTGGCCGTCGATGGCGCGCACGTACAGCTCGCTGCCGCCGAGATGCCACACGAACGGGGCACTCCCCTGCGGCGCGGCCGCTTCGAGCACGTAGACGTGGCGCTTGTACGAATCGAGCAGCGGATCACCGGTCGTGCGGCCCGCCCATGCGCCGGTGGCGTCGACGATGACGCGCGCGACGATCGAACCGATGTTCGTCAGCAGCGTGGCGCCCTTCGGCGTCGCGATGATGCGCTCGACGCTGGTCTCGAAGCTGATCCGCATGTTCTCGGCGTACGACGCGAGCAGCTTGCCGATGTCGATGATGCCGTCGCTCGGCACGTGCAGGCCTGCCGCGATATCGACGAGGTTCAGCTGCGGCCAGTGCGCGAGCACCTCGTTGCGTTCGAGCCGCTTCGTTTCGATGCCCATGCGATCGGCACGCGCCGCGTAGCCCCGCGCGAGCTCGGCCTTGTCGAACGTGAGAATGCCGCCGCTCTCGGTCCAGCAGTGCGAGAAGTGTTTGCGCAGATATGCCGCGCCGGTCACCGTGAAGCCGGTCATTAGATCGTCTTCAGCGAGCTGGCGCCCGAGTCCCGCGCTACGTCCACTTGCGTAGCGGCCGAGCTCTGCCTCCCGTTCGAGCACCAGCACGTCGTGCACGCCGGTCCGCGATAGCCACCAGGCGGTCGCCATTCCGGCAAAACCGCCGCCGACGATCGCGACGTCTACGCTGCGTGGCAGCTGAGGCACCGGAGCCTTGTAGCACACGAGCAAAGTCAGGCAGACTCCCCCTATGCCACGTCTGATTCGCCTCGATACCGGAGACGAGATCGGAACCATCGACGACAAGCAGTTGGCGTTTCTGGTCTCGCAGCTCGAAGAAGAGCACGACGATGACAAGGACTACTTCATCGATCGCGACACGCTCGAGCTGCTCTCCGACAACGGTGCCGATCCGGAGCTACTTGCCCTGCTCGAAAAAGGCCTCGCCGGCGACGACGAGATGGATATCGCCTGGGACGGCGACGCGAAGACCGATTAAAGGGGACTGACCGGACTGACCCCTTTTCGCGCTGCCACCGGTTGCCGCGTGAGGCACCGGTTTAGCGGCTGATCGGGCAGCCGGTCGCACCCGAAACTGGCTACTCGCGTTGCGCCGCGACGCTCCTCTCTGGCCATGATTCCAGAGACTTAGCTTCGGCACTGGCCTTGCTGATGGGCGGGGCCATGAAGCGCCTGAGCCGGATCCTCGCCCTCGCCGCCCTCGCGGCCCCCGCAGTTGGTTGCCTCGATGACGACCCGTTCGACGGGGAAGAGGTGAAGTCGGAGGATGGCAAGGCCGACGCCAGCGCCCTCGGCGTGTTCCTCGATGCCACGTTCAACGGCAAGCTCGTCACCGACTCGTCGTGGAACGACCGCCAAACGGTCCAGGACCAGCTGCTCTACACGGTCGGCCAGCTCAACGGCTACACGGCCGTCGGTCGCGTCGACAAGGCCGAGATCACCAACATCCAGAAGACCACGGTCAACGGCAAGACGCAGATCACGTACACCGCGAAGCTGCCGGTCATCTGGAAGAAGAGCCAGGGCGTTCCCGACAAGATCGATCTCAAGCTGCCGCTCGACATCTCGTACACCGGCCAAGACGCCTTCGCCGAGAAGTACAAGCACGACTGCGTCGACTGGGGCGCGCACGATGTCGACGCCGGCTCGATGTTCTACTACTTCCGTCCGCGCGCGTCGGGCTGCAACATCGCGGCTGCCGACGTTCACGCGGTGAGCGCGTCGGTCGCGCTCTCGCCGGCGCAGACCACCGGCAAATTCCCCGAGTACAACAAGATCTGGGAAGACAACACGCTCAACGTCGTCGCGATCTTCGGCAAGTACGAAGACGGCGCCACCACCGCCGCAGACGCCGGCATCGACGGCTACAACGAGTTCATCGGCGCGATGAAGTCCGAGCTCAGCAGCCGCAACCTCACGACCATTCCCGCGACGGTCCCGACGAACCCGGGCGTTGCCGCGCCGGACATCGAGTTCAACGCGACGCTGCCCGATGGCAAGAAGATCAAGGTCGTCGCTCTGCTCACCGACAACGTAAACACCGGCCTCCAGAACCCGACGTTCCGCGCGCGCTACGAGTCGCTGTCGACCCGCGCTGACTTCATCACGTACAACGGCCACGCCGGTCTCGGCAGCAACATCCGCGCGCTCGCCTCGGCGGGCAAGTGGGTCGCCGGCCAGTACGTCGTCGTCTTCATGAACGGCTGCGACACGTTCGCGTACATCGACGGCTCGCTCTCGTCGGCGCACAAAGCTGTCAACCCGGACGACACGACCGGCTTCAAGTACATCGACATCGTCAACAACGGCATGCCGGCGTTCTTCGCGAACATGGCCGAGTCGTCGCTCGCGATGTTCCGCGGCTTCCTCTCGTACGATGACCCGAAGACCTACGAGCAGATCTTCACGAAGATCGACAGCTCGCAGCTCGTGATGGTCACCGGCGAGCAGGACAACACGTTCACCCCGGGTGGCGGCGGCACGCCAACCGCGTGGGCCGGTCTCAACGAGAACGCGACGCTCGCGCGCAACGCGAAGAAGACGTTCACGACGCCGACCCTCGCCGCTGGCAAGTACCAGTTCGCGATGACCGGCTCGGGCGACGCCGATCTCTACGTCAAAGTCGGCTCGGCGCCGTCGATGTCGTCGTACGACTGCCGCCCGTACAAGACGGGCAGCAACGAGACCTGCGAAGTGACGCTCGCGCAGCCGGCTC
>DASUFX010000653.1:0-2393 GCA_036274355.1 Kofleriaceae bacterium
CGAGAAGGGCGACGTCGACGGTGAGGTCAAGAAGATGAAAGAGCAGCTCTCGAAGCTGGTGAAGTGATCGCGTAAAGCGCGAGCGCGGCGGCACCGGCCGCGGCGACATGCTTCAAGCTGTGGCCCGAGACGCCGATCGCGTCGAGTAGGCCTGCATCGTGCGCGGCGCATAGCCGCGCGAGCGCGAACAACGCGACGGCACCGAGCAGCGGCACGCGCGGAATCTTGCCCGGTGCGATCAGCGCGACGAGCGGCGGCACCACGATTCCGAGCGCCTGCCACGCGACGTAGGGCGTCATCGTGCCGCCATGCGTTCCGCCGGTCACGAGCCACGTGATGATCGTGGCGAGCGTCAGTATGGGTGTGAGAAACAACGCGCGCTGCTCGGCCACCGCGCCGAGGCGATCGCCGAGCACCGCAGCGCCGACGAAGCCGAGCGTGAAGCCGATGCCCAGCCAGTCGAGCGCGAGCGTGATGTCGGCCGGCGCGAAGTGATACATCGCCGAGCCCATCGCGATCAGGCTCACGGCGCTCGCGGCTGCTTGCTGCGCTGGCGTCACCGCGCGTCGCATCGCCCACAGTCCGACGGCGAGGAACGCGAGGTTCGACAGCACGTCGCCCGCATGCTGGATTCCGAAAAGCTCGCGCTGATCGGCATAGGCGTGAAACGCGGGCCCGCGCGTGATCGGAGATGCGAGCGCTGCGACGACTGCCGCGACGAGTGAGACGAGCACGACAGTGCCAGCAAGACCCCGCCGCATCGGGCTGCTACTCGTCGGGCCAGTCGACTTCACCCGGGCCTCGCATGCGGTGAGTGTACGGGACATGGCCGCAGATCGGACGGCAGCGGACGGCACGCGGCCAAACCGGACACGCGCGATCGTGATCTTCGTCGGTTGCGCAGGCACGCACATGGCAATGCGGCGCGACGCATGGAGGCGCTATGCTCTCATCAATGGACATCGACCCGTCGCTCTTGTCGGCCGACAAGATCCGACCGCTTTCTCGACTCGAGTACGAGCGGATGGTGCAGCTCGGGTTCTTCGACGTGGGCGAGCGAATCGAGTTGCTCGAAGGCGTGCTCGTCAAGATGAGCCCGCAAGACTGGCAGCACGCGGCAATCGTCGAGCGGCTTGGCAAGCTCCTCGGACGCGCGATCGACGAGGCGTTGGCGATTCGCATGGGACTGCCCTTTGCTGCCGGTGCGTACTCGGAACCCGAGCCGGATCTTGCAGTCGTCGTCGATGACCCAACGTTGCGCGAGCACCCATCCAAGGTGCTGCTGCTGATCGAGGTCGCCAATACATCGTTGGAATACGACCGAACAGCAAAGCTCGCCGTCTACGCAAAAGCGCGTGTGCCCGAGTACTGGGTAATCGACATGAAGACGATGAGCGTCGAGGTCTACACGAAACCCGTACGCGGGCTCTACAGGCGCCCTCAAGTACTCCGTGATGGCGACGTGTTGCGTCCGACTCGGCTGCCGGGCATCGAGATCGCAATCTCGGATCTGCCGCGCTAGTCGCGCCGGGCACTCACACGTGCGCTCGCGCGCGTCGATCCGGCCGCTGATCAGTCGTGGCACCACGTGTGCGGTCCGTAGGCGCCCGCATTCTGCCGGTGCGTCCCCGCTCGGTAGCTCGTTTCGCTACGGTGGCCTCTGTAGACGAGCGGTCTATGCCCTGCATGGTTGTGTTGCCATGAGACCAATCACTCGAGAGACGATCGTCGATCGTCGACAATCTCAGCTGCGCTGGAGTGCGGTGTTCGGCGGCACGGTACTGGCCGTCGGCCTTTGGATCCTCCTCCAGACTCTTGGCATGGGCATCGGACTCGCTGCCGTCCACACCGACGATGTGGGGAACCTCAAAGGTGTCGGCATCGGCACCGGAATCTGGTCCATCATCGCACCGTTGATCGCGCTGTTCATCGGCGCGTACGTCGCCGGCCGCCTATCGGCATCGCGTGATCGCAAAGTCGGCGCGGTCCACGGCAGCGTGATGTGGGGCCTGGCGATCGCGATCGGGCTGTGGGCGATGCTCGGGCTCGTGTCATCGCTCGCAAGCGGCGTGGCGCGCGTCGGAGGTGCAGCCGCGACCGCAGGCTCGTCGATCGCCGCTGGTGCCGTGAAGGCCGGCACGAGCGCCGATGGCGAAGGCGCGATGTCGGCACTCGGCATCGACACGAACGATCTCGTCGCACCGATCAACCGTCGTCTCGAGCAAGAGGGCAAGCCTGCGATCACCGCGCAGCAACTCAACGCGACGGTGAAAGCGGTCGCCCAGCGCGGCCTGCGCGAAGGCAAGCTCGATCGTGCAGCTCTCGTCGACGAGGTCGCACGCAATACCGCGCTGTCCCGCGAAGACGCCGAAGACGTCGCGAACCAGATCGAA
>DASUFX010000654.1:0-14119 GCA_036274355.1 Kofleriaceae bacterium
CTCGACATTCCGTCGCGCAACGAGCGCCAGCGCGCCGAGTCGTGGGCGAGCTCGCTCGAGCGCTACCAGATCGCACTCTCCGATCCGAGCGAGCTCGCAGCACGCTATCGCGTCGGTCCCGGCATCATCGATCGCGTGTGCGCCGAGGTCGCGCGCCGTCCTGATCGGCCGACCCAACCGTCCAAATGGGTGAGCGAGCTCGACGACGCCGTCCGCCAGCATCTCGAGAATCGGCTCGGCAAGACCGCGACCCGCGTGACCCGCCTCGCGACATGGGCCGATGTCGTGCTCCCCGAAGACATCGTCGACTCGCTGCTCGAGCTGACGAGCCGCGTGCGCCATCGCAAGACCGTGTTCGAGCAGTGGGGCTTCGATCGGTCGATCACGACCGCACGCGGCATCACCGCGCTGTTCCAAGGCAGCCCCGGTACCGGCAAGACGATGGTCGCCGGTGTGATCGCGCGCGACCTCGGCCTCGAGGTGTACCGCGTCGACGTCTCGCGCATCACGTCGAAGTGGATCGGCGAAACCGAGAAGAACCTCGGCTCGCTGTTCGACGCCGCCGAGGACGGCCAGGTGATGCTGCTGTTCGACGAGGCCGACTCGTTGTTCGCGAAGCGCACCGAGGTGAAGACGAGCGTCGATCGCTACGCGAACATGGAGGTCAACTATCTCCTGCAGCGACTCGATAGCTTCGAGGGCATCGCGATCCTGACGACGAACTTCGGTAACGCGATCGACCCTGCGTTCAAACGCCGCCTTACCTATCGCGTCACGTTCCCGTTCCCCGACGAGGAAATGCGCGAGCAGCTATGGAAGTCGCTCATTCCGGCGCAGGTGCCGGTGCAAGGCAAGCTCGACTTCGCGGCGCTCTCGCAACGCTTCCGGCTATCCGGCGGCTACATCCGCAACGCGGCGCTCCGTGCTGCGTTCCTCGCGGCCGAAGAAGGCGTCGCGCTTTCGCACGAGCACCTCGAGCGCGCGATCAAGATGGAGTTCCGCGAGATCGGTAAGCTCGCCGAGACTGGCACGCTCGAGTGAGAGCCCCCTCCGCGTGATTGCGTGGCCTCCCCGACCGGGCTGGCTCCGCGATGTCTCGACATTTCGGACGTAGTGGCTACTGTTTCTTGGATGGATGTCGATAGAGCGCGAGAGACGATCGCGGCCGAGAAGCCGCGGCGCTTGCGCCTCGACGAGCTGCTCCGCGACCTGGGCGCCGACGACACAGTGCCACCAGAGCCTGCGAGCGCGAAGGCGGCGGCTGAGACATTGGCCGACGGCAGCGCGGCGACGCCGGTGCGGCCCGAGGGAGTGACCGTCGGCGAGCTGGTCGATCGCGCCGCCGAGGCCGGCTTCGGCTTCTTGATTGGTGTGCTCGCGCTGATCGCGATCCCGTTCTTCGGACTTTCGACGCCGTTTGGCCTCGCGATCGCACTGATCGGCGCGCAACTCGCGATCGGCAAGCAACGACCATGGTTGCCGAAGAGCGCACGACGCCGCCATCTCTCGATGGCGATGCTCGATCGCGTGCTGCGACTGTTCTCGAAGCGGCTGCGCTGGCTCGCCTACTCGACGAGGCGCCGGTACGAGGTCGTCATCACGCCGAAGTGGATTGGCCTCGCGATCACGCTGCTCGGACTCGGGCTCGCGTTGCCGCTACCGATTCCCGGCTCGAACATGATCTTCCTCATCCCGATCATGATCTATTCGATCGCGCTGCTCGAACGCGATGGGATCTGGACGGTCATCGGTCACGTCGGCACGTTGATCGACATCGGACTGCTGTTCGCGTTCGGCGCGACGGTTGTCGCCGTGCTCGAGCGCGCCTGGCACTGGATCACGTAGGTGCGCTGGCTTAGGTGCGCTGACTGCGGAGCAGCTCGGCGATGTCCTTCTGACCCGCCGGATCTTCGAGCAACGTGATCGGCTGCCCTGCGAGTGCGTCGTCCTCGAGGATCACCTCGACTGCACGCCGTGCACCGATCAAGCCCGACGCACGTCCGGGCACCTGCACGGCCCAGTCGGTCGCGCCGGCCTTGTTGACGACCTCGGCAATCCACGTGAGGTCTTTGCGCAGCCGGTCGTCGGTGTAGCCCTTCGCGTCGCCGAGCCCGAACCACAGCACGCGCTTGAAGCGGAGCCGGCGGCCCGGTGGCAGCAGCATCGTCTCGCCGGCGTCGCCGGTTGCGCGATTGGCCTTGAGCAGTCGCGAGAGCCGGCCGCACAGCCGCCAGTCAGCGAGCCCGGCCGCGCCGCGCAGCGGACGATCGTCGCGGAACACGGGAAGCACGAGGCAGTCGCGCGCGCTCTCGTCCCATCGCGTGAGGTCGAGGGGCAAGACCGAGAGCGCCATCAGTCCTCCGCCGAGCGGCCAACTGCACCGGCGATGCGATCGAGAACTCCGTTGACGAACGCCGACGACTCCGCGGTGCCAAACCGCTTCGCGAGCTCGACGGCTTCGTTGATCACGACTTTCACTGGCACGTCGCGGAACGCGAGCAGCTCGCACGCGCCGAGGCGCAGGATGTTGCGATCGACGCGCGACATTCGATCGATGCGCCAGTTCTTCGAGGCCGACGCGATCAGCTCGTCGACTTCTGCGGCGCGCGAGACTGCCGCGGCGACGAGGTCGTTCGCGAACGTCTGTGCTGCAGGATCGATCTCGAGCTCGAACTCGCTCGCCCAGCTCACCGCCGCGCCGCTGAGATCCGTGGCCGGATCGCCATCGCGGGCGTAGAGCAGTTGCAGCGCATACGCGCGGCCGGTGCGGCGGGCTCCGCTCATTTCCCCTTCTTAGCGCGACCGCCGCCCGCAAGCGACCGGAAGAGATTCGCGAGCTCGATCGCGGCGAGTGCCGCATCGAAGCCCTTGTTGCCTGCCTTCGTGCCCGCACGCTCGAGTGCTTGCTCGATCGTGTCCGTCGTCAGCACGCCGAAGCTGATTGGAATGTTGGTAGTCGCGGCTGCTCCCGCAATCCCGCGCGCCGCTTCGCCTGCAACGTAGTCGAAGTGAGGCGTCGAGCCACGGATCACGGCGCCGAGCGCGATGATCGCGTCGAATCCGCCACGCTCCACGACGCGGCGAACTACCTGCGGCAGCTCCCACGCGCCCGGACAGCGCACGAACGTGACGTTGTCGGCGTCACCGCCGGAGCGCACGATCGCATCGAGGGCACCCGCGACGAGCGGCTCGACGATGAGGCCGTTGAAACGACTGGCGACAATCGCGAAGCGCAAGCCTGCTGCGGACAGAGAACCTTCGATGGTGGTCGGCACTGCGCCCCAGGATATATCAGGAACTAGGCAGTCTTGCCGGCTTTGGCACTGGTGGGCGGCGGAATGGGCACGCGCTCGACCACATCAATACCGAAGCCTTCGAGTCCCGGAATCTTGCGGTCGCTCCACATCATTAAGCGGATCTTGTGGCAACCGACGTCGGCGAGCACCTGGGCGCCCAAACCGAAGTCACGGAGCGCCTCGCTAGTCTGATTCATGCTGACGACGCTCGTTCTGCCGGTTTCGCGCTGGAGCACGAGCCGCTCGAATGACGCCCCGAGCTTCGTGCGGCTGCGGTTCACGACGTACAGGAACACGCCGGTGCCGGCTTCATCGATCGCCTTGAGCGCCGACACCAGGTCGGGACGCAGGTCGAACGGATCGGCGAGCGGATCCATAGCGGCAACGCGCACGAGCACGGTGCCACCCGCTGCCGAGACGCTGGCGACATCGCCGCGCACGAGCGCGAGGTACTCGGTGTCCTCGACATCGGTCGTGTAGTAGTGCGCCGTGAACGGCTCGCCCGGGCCGAGCGCGCCCGGCCGCAGTGTACCGACGCCCTGGCAACGCACGATGCGCTCGCGCTGCAAGCGATACGCGATCATGTCGGCGACACTGAGCAGCAGCAGGCCATGCTTCGCCGCGAACTGTTCGAGCTCGGCGCGGCGCGCCATCTCGCCGTCTTCGCGCATGATCTCGCAGATGACGCCAGCGGGCTTGAGACCGGCGAGCCGCGCCAGGTCGACGGAGCCTTCGGTCTGGCCGGTACGCACGAGCACGCCGCCCTTACGCGCGCGCAGCGGAAACACGTGGCCCGGCGACACGACGCTGTGCGGACCGGCGTCGTCGGCGATCGCGGCGCGAATCGTGGTCGCGCGATCGCGTGCAGAGATGCCAGTCGACACGCCGTGCCGCGCTTCGATCGACACCGTGAACGCGGTGCCGAGCGATGCCTCGTTGTTGCGCACCATCATCGGCAGCTCGAGCTTGTCGATCAGCGCATCCGCCATCGCGATGCAGATCAGGCCACGCGCATGCGTCGCCATGAAGTTGATGTGCTCGGGCGTGACGAGCTCCGCGGCAAACACCAGGTCGCCCTCGTTCTCGCGATCTTCGTCGTCGACGAGGATCACCATCTTGCCGGCACGAATGTCTTCCAGCGCGCGCTGGACGCGGTCGATCGATGTCATCGCGAGCCTCCTAGCAACTTCTCGACGTGCTTTGCCAAGATATCGGTCTCTAGATTCACGCGATCGCCGATCGCGAGATCACCCAGGGTCGTCATGTCGCGCGTGTGCGGAATGATCGCGACGGAGAACGTCTCGGTATCGACCGCGTTCACCGTCAGCGACACGCCCGCAATCGCGATCGAGCCCTTCTCCACGATGTACTTGAGCAGCGCTGGCACGGCGCGCACGACGAGCACCAGGTTCGAGCCGAGGTCGCGGCGCGCGGCGAGCTCACCGGTGCCGTCGATGTGGCCAGTCACCCAGTGACCGCCGAGTCGATCGCCGACCTTGAGCGAGCGCTCGAGATTGACGCGCTTGCCGACGCGCAGATTGCCGAGCGTGGTGCGCGCGAGCGTCTCGGCGCCGGCGAGCACGCTGAACGAGTCGCGGCCGACGTCGGTGACCGTCAGGCACGCGCCGTCATGGCACACCGATTCACCGACCACGAGCTCGGTCAGGGGAATCTGCGTAGGGCGAATGGCGAGGACGAGCGCGTCGCTGCGCCGATCAGCGCGTGCAACGGTACCTACGTCTTCGACCAATCCCGTGAACATAGCTGCTGGGGTCTACCACTATCCGCCTGACGACGGAACCGGGCTGTTCCCCGGTGAAAGCCCTACGATGTTGCGCGAGCGGGCCTCGTTTCGTCACGAAATGGGGTCAGCTCCCATTTTCTGGTTGGGACAGACGACCCGACGCGGAAAAGGGTCAGACCGGTCAGACCCCATTCTTGCGAACGGCTGTCAGCTTCAGATCCGCGCCCAGCTGTATCGGTTCCCCGACGAACTCGAGCTGATGCGCCGAGTGCAACATCGCGATGCCCTTGCCGCCCACCCAGCTGCGCGCCGGGCCACCCACGACCTTCGGGGCGACGTAGAGCACCAGCTCGTCGGCGAGCTCGTACGAAAGGAAGCTCGCGTGGACCTCGCCGCCACCCTCGACGAGCACCGACGTGATGTTCTCCTCGCCGAGCGCACGCGCGAGCTTGTCGAGAGGCACCTGGCCATTGCGCCGCGTCGCAAACCGCCAGACCTCGGCGCCCGCCTTCACGAGCACCTTCTCCTTGGCAGCGGGCGCATCCGCGCTGGTCGCGATGATCGTCCGCGGACCGCCGCGCTTCGGCAGCAAGTGCGCACTCGCCGGCGTGCGCAGCTTGCCATCGAGGACGATGCGGATCGGATCGCGCGCCCGCGGCAGGCGAGCGGTGAGCCACGGATCGTCTGCGAGCACGGTGCCGACACCGACGAGCACCGCGTCGTGCGTGTCGCGCATGCGATGCACATCCGCGCGCGCCGCCTCGCCGGTGATCCACTTCGAGTGGCCTTTGACCGTCGCGATTTTGCCGTCGAGCGTGATCGCGGCTTTCAGCGTGAACGCTGGCCGCTTGTGCACCGCCCACGTCAGAAACGGCCGATTCGCGGCATCGCACTCGGCCACCATGGCGCGCGACACCGCGATGCCAGCGCGGCGCAGCGCTTCGATGCCGCCACCGTGCCCGGGAATTGGGTCCTCGGTGCCGATCACGACGCGCGCGACACCAGAGTCGCGCACGACGGGCATGCATGGCGGGGTGCGCCCCTCGTGCGTGCACGGCTCGAGGTTCACGTAGAGCGTCGCGCCCGGCGCTTTGTAATCGAGCTTCGCGAGCGCGGCGATCTCGCCGTGTTTGTGTCCGGGCCCTTTGTGCGCACCTTCGGCGATCACTTCACCGCGCGCGTTCACGATGACGCAGCCGACGATCGGATTGGGCGCGGTGCGCCCTCGCCACTTCTCGGCGAGCGCGAGTGCGCGCGCCATGAAGGCGGCGTCGCGTTCCTTCTCAGTCACCGCTGGCAGCGACCGGCGGGTGCTCGTCGGTCCTCTCCTCGGACTCGACGACCGGCGTGCTGTGCGGTCCGGTATCTTCGCCGCGCAGCGCGTCTACTTCCTTCACGAAGCCGTCGAGATCGCGGAAGTCGCGATAGATCGATGCGAACCGCACGAACGCGACTTGATCGAGCGCCTTGAGCTTCGGCAGCACGCGCTCACCGACCGCGCGCGCGTTGATCTCACTGACGCCGAGCTCGCCGACCTCGCGCTCGACCTCGAGTGCCAGCGCTGCGACCTGATCGCGCGACACCGGCCGCTTCGCGACCGCAGCGCGGATGCCGTGCTCGATCTTGTTGCGGTCGAACGGTTCGCGCCGGCCATCGCTTTTGATCACGGCTGGCATCGATTCTTCGATGCGCTCGTACGTCGTGAAGCGGCGCTTGCAGCCCTCGCACTCGCGCCGACGACGAATTTCACTGCCATCTTTCGAGACGCGCGTCTCGATGACCTTGTCTTCGTCGGTGGCGCAGAAGGGGCAGCGCATCAGGGCTTCGCCGGTGGTACGTCCTTTTCGATCATCTCGACGCGACGCCCATGGCGCCCGCCGACAAACTGCGTCGACCGGAACATGCGGATCGCCGATTCGGCGACGCCAGGTCCGATCACGCGCGCGCCGAGTGCGAGCACGTTCGCATCGTTGTGCGCACGCGATGCCGCAGCGGTGAAGTCGTCATGGACGAGTGCAGCGCGCACGCCCTTCACCTTGTTCGCCGCGATGCTGATGCCGATGCCGGTACCGCAGATGACGAGCCCGAACGAGCCGGGATCCGCCACCACGCGCTTACCGACTTCCTGGCCGAACGTCGGGTAGTCGACCGACTCCTCGCTGTTCGTGCCAACGTCGACGACTTCGTCGCCGAGCTCCTTGAGCACCGCGATCATCAACTGCTTCAGTCGAAAGCCCGCGTGGTCAGAGCCCGTGTACCACTTCATCCTTAGTCGCCTTTGTAGCGGCTCATGATCAGAGCCGCGTTCGTGCCGCCAAAGCCGAAGCTATTCGACATCGCGTGATCGACGCGCTGCTCGCGCGCCTGGTTCGGGATGTAGTCGAGGTCGCAATCGGGATCGGGCGTCTCGTAGTTCATGGTCGGCGGCAGCACGCCGCGCGCAACCGCGAGCGCCGTGATACCTGCCTCGATGCCACCTGCAGCTCCGAGCGTGTGACCGGTCATCGATTTCGTCGACGACATCGCGAGCTTCTTCGCGTGATCGCCGAACACGACCTTTGTCGCGAACGTCTCGTTCTTGTCGTTGAGCTCGGTCGAGGTGCCGTGCGCGTTGATGTACATGATCTGCGTCGGGTCGAGCTTTGCGTCCTCGAGCGTGACGCGGAAGCATGCCTGCGCACCGCGATGTTCTGGTGCCGGCGCCGCGATGTGATGTGCATCGCTCGTCGCGCCGTAACCCGTCACTTCGCAGTAGATGCGCGCGCCGCGCTTCTTCGCGCTGTCGAGATCCTCGAGCACGAGAATGCCGGCGCCTTCGCCGATCACGAAGCCATCGCGATCCTTGTCGAACGGACGGCTCGCCTTCTCGGGCGCGTCGTTGCGCGTCGACATCGCGCGCATCGCATTGAAGCCGCCAACACCCAAGATCGAGATCGTCGCCTCGGTGCCGCCAGCGATCATGCCGTCGGCGTAGCCGTGGCGAATCGCGCGGACCGCTTCACCGATCGAGTGCGCGCCGGTCGAGCACGCCGACACGTGCGAGATGTTCGCGCCGGTCGCACCGGTGCGAATCGACACCATGCCCGGCGCTTCGTTGATGATGATGTCGGTGACGAAGTACGGCGAGAACCCGTGGCGGGGTCCCTTCTGCTGCGTCGCCGCGTACGTCGACTCGATCGTCTTCACGCCGCCGAGGCCCGCACCGATGTACGCGCCCCAGCGATGCTCTTGCCCGGCCGGCACCTTCTGACCGAGCCCCGCGTCGTCCACCGCCATCATCGCTGCGGCGATACCGAACTGCAGGAACCGATCGACGTGCTTGAGCTCGCGCTTGTCGAACCACTTGGTGGCGTCCCAGCCCTTCACTTCGCACGCGAACTTCGTCGCGTAATCGGAGCAATCGAATTGCGTGATCGGTCCTGCTCCGCTCTTTCCAGCGAGCAGCGACGACCACGTCGACTCTAGATCGCTTCCGATCGGAGTGACGAGACCGATGCCGGTGACGACGACACGACGACGCATTCGCATCTCCTACCGCGGCCGGCGCCGCGTGTCACTTCGCGTGGGTCTTGATGTAGTTCGTAGCGTCCTTAACGGTCTTGATCTGCTCGGTATCTTCCTCAGGAATCGTGATCTTGAATTCCTGCTCGAACGCGAGCACCAGCTCGACAACTGCGAGCGAATCCGCCTTCAAATCGTCGATGAACGACGCCTCGGGACGAAGCTGCTCGGGGGACACCTCGAGCTGATTGCAGATGATTTCCTTGACCTTGCTCTCGATCTCGTCAGGCGACATGGCGGCGTTGATAGTCCATTCCCGCGGCCACATCAACAGCCCGACATCACATCAACATCCCGCCGTTCACCCGGATCACCTGCCCCGTTACGTAGGTGGCCTCTGGTCCGGCCAGGAACGCGACGCAGTCCGCCACCTCTTCGGCACGCCCGATGCGCCCGAGTGGGATCTGCTCCATCAATTTGGCGCGCTGCGCCTCGGGTAGGTGCTCGGCGGTCATATCCGTCTCGATGAACCCGGGTGCTACCGCGTTACACGTAACGCCGCGCGAAGCCAATTCGCGCGCGGTCGACATCGTGAGGCCGATGAGACCGGCCTTGCTGGCCGAATACGCGACCTGACCGCCATTCCCCATCTCCCCCACCACGCTGGTGATGTTGATGATCCGGCCGGCGTCCTTCGCCTTCAGCAGCAACATTGACGCAGCGCGTGTGCAGTGGAACGCGCCGCCCAGGTTCGTGTTGATGCTCTTCGCCCACGCGTCATCCGAGAACCGCATCAACAGGCCGTTGATCGCCACGCCCGCGTTGTTCACGAGGATGTCGAGGCTGCCGTGGTCCTTGCCAATCGCCTTCACCGCATCGGTCACGGCGGCTGCGTTCGCGACGTCGAAGCCGGCGATCGCCGCCTGCCCGCCCACCACTTCGACAGCTGACGCTGCCTCGCGCGCAGCATCTTCGCGCGACGCGTAATTGATGATCACCTTCGCGCCGCGCTTGCCGAGCGCGATCGCGATCGCACGCCCGATGCCGCGTGACGCACCGGTCACAAGTGCAACTCTTCCCTGCAACGCTTTATCGACGATCGCCATGGCTTCTCCTTACGCCGTAAACGCGGCGACCTCGTGCGGCTCGCCGATGGTGGTGACTTCGATCGTAGGCGCGATCTTCTTGACGAGACCGCCGAGTACTTTGCCCGAGCCAAGCTCGTAGCCGCGGACGACGCCGAGCTTCGCGATCGTCTGCATCGATTCTTCCCAGCGCACCGGCGCCGTCACCTGCTGGATCAACAGATCCTTGATGCGCCCTGCGTCCTTCGTCGGTTCCGCTGTCACGTTCGCGACGACCGGCACCGACGGCGCGCTGATCGTGACGTTCGCGAGCTCCGCCGCAAGTCGCTCCGCGGCCGGCTTCATCAGCGAACAATGGAAGGGTGCGCTCACCGGCAGCTTCTTCGCGAGCTTCGCGCCCGCTGTCTTCGCATCCGCCATCGCGCGCTCGACTGCAGCCGTGTGACCGCTGATCACGATCTGACCACCGCCGTTCAAGTTCGCGGGCTCGACGATCGAGCCGGGCTGCGACGCCTTCTCGCACACCGCGCGCGTCGCCGCGAGATCGAGACCGATCAGCGCGGCCATCGCGCCCTCACCGACGGGCACCGCTTCCTGCATGAACGTACCGCGCAGGTGGGTCAGCCGCACGGCATCGCGCAGCTGCATCGCGCCCGCCGCGACGAGCGCGCTCCACTCGCCGAGCGAGTGACCGGCGACCACGTCGAACTGCAGACCCTTCTCCTGCAGTGCGCGGAACACTGCGATCGACGTCGTCAGGATCGCGGGCTGCGTGTGCTTGGTGAGCGTGAGGTCGTCTTCTGGCCCTTCGAAGCACAGCTTCGACAGCGAGAAGCCGAGCACCTCGTCAGCTTCTTCATACGTGCGGCGTGCAACCTCATGAGCGAGCGCGAGGTCACGTCCCATACCGACACGCTGCGAGCCCTGCCCGGGAAACAACAATGCCGTGTTCATGGCGGGGGTTTCGCACGGCCGGCGCAACCTCACAAGTAGTAGGGTCCCTGCATGCGTAGCGCGCTTCTCCTGATTGCAATTGCAGCCTGCGGTGGAAGCAAACCGCCGCCGCCAGCGCCACCACCTGCGCGGCCCGCACCGGCTGCACAACCTGCGCAGCCAGCGCCCGCGCCCGTCGCGGAAGCGCCGCCGGAGAAACCAGCTCCGCCGCCGGAGAAGCCAGCTCCGCCGCCCGTGGCGGAAACGAAGCCGCTTCCACCGAGGAAGTCACTCTACGAGCGGCTCCGTGACACGGATGGCAAGGTGCCTGGTCTGCCGGGCTTCGCGATCAAGCGCAAAGTCGACAAGACGTACTGCGGTGGCATCAAGATCATCACGACGCGCAGCAAGTCCGTCGCCAAGGACGACGAGCCGCTCGCGGCTGTCTACAAGCTCGAGTTTCCGAAGGGCCTCTCCTTCGATCCAGATCCGAAGAACGACACGAAGCGCAAAGCGTCGCTGAAAAAGGTCGACGAGCTCATCACGCAGCTCACGCTCGTCGGCGGCGACGCCCGCAAGTTCTACGAACAGAAGTTCACGTCCGACAACGCGCTCGCAACGAAAGCCGTTGCTGCGGCGCGACTCGCGCAGGTCTATCAACGCCTCGCGTCGACGCTCGCGCGCGCCGAAATCCCGCTCGATGTCCGAACCGGCGATTTCGTGCACGACAAGATCGAAGCGTTCTGCGACTCGCTGCTCGACAAAGCGGAACCGATCGCGGCACTCGCCGAACAAGCAGCAACGGCCTGCGCGGAGAAAGCAAAGTCCGTCGACGAGGGCTGGTGGAACGAGGTCTGTGTAGCGCCGTGAACCCGTAGTAGGTTCGCCACATGCGATACGTTCTCCTCGTGTTGGCGTTGGCTGCGTGCAGCAAGTCGAAGTGCGAGAAGTACGCGGACTGGGAATGGAAGTGCGGGAACTATCCCGCCGACCAGAAAGAGATCACGCTCAAGCTCGCGCAGGGCATGTGCGTCGCGGGCGAGAATGGCGAGAAAGGCGCGGAGCGCTTCGCGAAGGAAGCCGAATGCGCGCTCAAGGCGAAAGACTGCGCCGAGTACAAAGCCTGCGGCGACAAGATCGAGCCCTAAGGTCCCGAGTACGGGATGTCAGGAATAGCGTCTCTGACCTCCTGCGCGAGCCGCACGAGGCAGTCGTAATCTTGGGCGTACCAGCACCGCTCCACGAGCATCGTGGTCACCGGCTCGTCGACACAGACGCGCAACTCCTGGGCCGCAAATACACCCGAATCGAACCCATCCCATCGGTACCCCATCTCCGCCGCGAGCTTGCGTTCTCGTGCCGCCACGTCCGCGATGATCTGGTTCATCCTGCAGATCTCGTCTCGAGCAAGCGCGAACGTGCGTGCCTCGGCGACAGTGTTGGCACGACGACGGTGCGCAATGTCGTATTCGAGTCGCGTGGCCTGTTGAACCATGCAGGCATCGTAAGCGCCATCGGACTCAGCAAGGACACAATCGTGAGCACCCCAGCTGCTGCTTTCGTCGTCCACGCACGATTTGCTGCGCGTCGAGCGGAAGCGCCGCTCAGCAAGCAGTCGCACTTCAGGACGATCGTCTTCCATCTCAACGCGCAGGGTGTGCGTTCGCTGTTCAAGGAGATCACAATGCCGTTCGCGCTGCGCGCTCTTCTGAAACCACTCGTTCAGAGTCTTCACGCCGCGCGCAGCTGTCGGGTAGAGCCAGCAGGACAGCAAGACAGCAACGACGTACAGAAAGCCGAGGAACCGCGCGAGCTCGAGCTCGACCTCGATCGCACGCTGGTCGGCTACCTCGTTACTTGATTCGGTCATGGGCGCCGCTATCGATCGGAACTTGCCGTGGTTGCGCGCCAACCTGAGGTGCCGGCTTGTCACCCTCGGGCTGCAGCGTGCCGCGGCTAACTGCGCGACCGCCCACGCGCCGCGCGCGGCACCGCATCTGCACTACGAGCGAACCGTGACAACGGAAGACTCGCTCGCGGCCCGTGGCTCGGCAACGCCATGGAGGCTTTGCGCCTGCTAGTGCAGGCCTGACGGTTCGGCCGCGGCGCTGCTTGATCGCCCATCGGAACGGCTTCCCGATCGGTGACAGCAGCGCCGCGGCTCGGAACCAAGGGGCTCGATGTCGTCCGCTAAGGGTTGTCCCGCAAATCGAGCTGAAGATTGTGAAGGTAGGCGACAGCGCGAAGTGTGTCGTGCAGGTGCTGGCCACGACGTCGATGATCTCGCAGGACGCGCCAGACCTTGAGCCGGACGATCGCATGTTCGACGCGTGCGCGCCGCCGGCGATGCGACCGCCACGCGCGGTCACGCACGATGCGACGAACTTCGAATCTGGGTATCACGAGCTCGGGTACGCCGCGATAGCCGCCATCTGCCACAGCACCCGACCGTGTGCCTTGCACAGTCGTTCCATCACCGAGCCTCGGTAGTGCATCGGATCGTTGCGATTGCCTGGACCACCCGTTGAGATCGCGACGACTCGGAGATCGCGACGGCGTACGAGCAGCTGCGCGTTGCACGACCAGCGATAGTTCTTCGATCGCGCCGCGCAGGTGTGGTCTCGCGTCGGAATCAGCGTGCCATCGACAATCCACGACCAGCGTCGATCGGCGCGAACTCGGTCACCTAGAGAGGAGAGCCGGTGCGTGATCGTGGCGACGATCCGATGCGCACTGGACTTCGAGATCCCAAACACCGCCGCGAGCTCGCGGATCGTGAGCTTGGTGCGTAGCGCGGCACACGCTATGAGAATGCGATCGCGAAGCGAGCGCGACCACGGCCGACCGCGCCGGCACTCCGCCGGCATGCGGTGCAGTAGGGCCGCGCGTCGACGCGTACTGATCGAAGAGAGCACGCGCATACGTGGGATCGTCATTGTCAGAAGCGTGGCGTACGATCGATTCGTGGAGTCGTCGGGAAAGCGGAAGCGGACGCGTGGTCCGAACAAGCAGACGCCGTGGTCACGGCGTCCCGATGCCCCGGTGTCGGTCCTGCGGCTCGCGCTCGATACCAGCGATCCGCTCCAGCGCTCGCGCGTCGAGCAGATGTTCGAAACTGCCTATACGCTCAAGCGAGCGCTCCAGCGCAATGCCCGTGACCGCTGTCGCGCGTATTGGGCCGCACCGCACGAGCGTACGAAGGATCCCGCGGCGGTCCGCGAGCGACTGGGCCTGTCACGGGACGCGCTCGAGGATGCCGCCTTTGCACATCTCGATGCCGCGCCACACCTGCGGCGGTTCGTGACCAAGGCGCTCGCGATGCACATCGCCGATGCGGTGTGGACGGGCGCCGAGCGCCACCTGTTCCGAGATGGCCGTGGGGCGCGGCAGGGCGCACCGCGCGTCGGTCGTTGGTACGACTTCACGCGGCTACCCGGCCGCGCGCGCTCACACACAAAAGCCCGCAAGTGGGAGACGTTTCGCCTCCACGGCTCGCTGGACGGCCATCGCGCCGCGTACACCAACCGCGACGGCGACTTCGTCCAGCCACGCCGGCTCCA
>DASUFX010000655.1:0-16164 GCA_036274355.1 Kofleriaceae bacterium
CGTCTGGCGGATGGCGTGCGCGCAAGGCGAGAGTCACGTCGCCGACCTCGTCCAGGACTCGCTACTCCGTGTGTTGCAAGCGCTGCCGCGTTTCAACCTCGCCGGGCCAGCGCGGATTTCGACGTGGATCCTCACGATCACGACGCGTGTCGTGCTCAACGATCGACGGCGGGTCACACCCCGTGATGCGAAGCTCGAACCGTCGGCATACATCGATCCGGCGACGGCTGCCGCGGACGTCGAGCTCGGCGCCGCGATCGCGAAGGCCGTTCTCGCGCTCCCCGAGCAGCAGCGCATCGCGTTCGTACTGCGCGAGTACCACGATCTCGACTACGGCGAGATTGCAGAAATGCTCGATGTCGATGTCGGCACGATCAAGTCTCGGCTCTCGCGCGCGCGTGCTGCGGTTCGCGACACGCTGACGCGCACACTCCCCGATCTGTTCAGAGGTGTCCGATGAATCACGACGACGATGCGGGCGAAGACGCCCTCGCACGAATCAATCTCGAGGCCTGGCGCGTTCCGCCACCGTCCGCTGCAGATCGGCCGGCGATTCTCTTGCGCGCATTGACGCCAGCAGCCGCGCCGAAGCGTACGCGCATGAAGTGGTTGTTCGCTGCGCTGGCGATCGCGAACATCGCGCTCGCGGCGATCGTCGTCGTCCTCGCGTTGCGACCACCCCAGGAGCGCACCGTCACGATCCAGCGTGCGATGGGAGGGCCGCTCGACGCGCAGACCAACGAAATCCTGCGCCGGCTCGAGCGCGATCAGCGTGAGCTCGAGGGCAAGCTCGCCGAGGTCCAGCAACTGCGCACGCTGGTGGCACAGCTTTCCGAGCGAGTCCGCCAGTGCGACGAGACCGACAAGCGCGATCGCACCGTACCAAAGCAGCGCCGTGAGCCGCCCGAGCCCGCCGAGGTCACCGATACCGGCACGTGCGACGAGGTCTCGTGCGTCCTCACGAACTACGAAGGCGCGTGTTGCGCGAAACTTCGCACCGGGAAAGTTCCACCACTCGCGCCATCACCGGCGAGCCAACTGCCGGAGATGCTCGACCGCCAGAACATCTCCAACGCCATCGCCGCTGTGCGCACACGCGTCTCGGCTTGCGCGCTGAAGTCACCTGCGAAGGGCAAGGTGAAGGTTTCGGTTCGCGTCGACGCGTCGGGGCGCGTCACTAGCGTGGCGGTCGTGAGCACGCCGGACCCGGTGCTCGGCGCGTGTGTCGCCTCGGCGATCCAGAGCGCGAAGTTCGCGCCGACCCAGCAGGGCGGCAGCTTCTCGTACCCGTTCATCTTCTGAACGTCGACTACGGCGGACACTGCCGCAGCTTCGCGAGTGCGTCCTCGCGTACGAGCGGCATCGCAGCAGCGATCTGCAGCTGCATTCGTTCGCCGCACACCGGTTTGTCGACGAGCATCTCGCCGGTCTTGTACAGACCGAAGAACGCGATGCCACCGGTGATCGCAAGGATCAGCGGCGCACGCCATGGCCACAGTGGTGCGGGCGCAGGCCGCGGCGTCGCGGCGTAGAGCTGAACTCCGGTTTCTTCCGGGCTCGGCACGATCTTCCAGTTCGATCCTTGGAGGCGCGTCATCACGCCGATCGCGTACACCTCATCTCCGCTGCGCAGTCGATACGTGCGCGTGCCGTTTCGCCACTGGGCGCGCGTGCCAGCTACGACGTCGACACCACCTTCGAGCGACACGCGTTGGCCTCTGCACTCGATCCAGCTTTCGCTCTGCGTCTCGCGATACGTGCCAGAGATCGCGACCGGTCCTTGGCGCGGCTCGCAGATCGAATACGTCACGAGCCGCACCGCCGTACGCGCGCGCTTCAGATCACCGCGCCGCCGGAACAGCTGAATCACACCGAGCGCGATCAACGCGATCACGCCGACGACCGCATAGCCGATCACGTCACCGTACTGGACGAAGTAATCGGTCAGCGTCGCCATAGGCGCAGTCTCTCATGTGGGTGTGCGTGTGGGCCCTTGCACTTTCTGGCTGACACCTGCAGGTACCAGCGCTGGCAGCGTGATCCGGAATGTCGTGCCGTGATCGGGTTCGCTGGTCACCCCGATAGTTCCGCCGTGTTGAGCGATGATGTTTCGACTTATCGAGAGTCCGAGCCCGGTCCCCTGACCGACCGGTTTCGTCGAGAAGAACGGGTCGAACACACGCTCGAGTACGTGCGGAGGCATGCCGCTGCCGGTATCGGTGATCTCGACGACGAGGTGACCGGCGGAATCCGTACTGGTGACAACCCTGACCTCGTTCTGCTCCGGTGCGCCGTCGGGCACTGCGTGCATCGCGTTGGTCAGCAGGTTGAGGAAGACCTGCCCGAGCCGACCTTCATTCGCCATGACAACAGGATGTTCCTCGTACTGCTTCACGACACGGGCGCGGTGCCCTAGCTCGTTCGCGATGAGCTTCAGTGCCGATTCGAGCGGTACGCAAACGTCGGTCGCTTTCATCGCGATGTCATCGATACGCGAGAACGTCCGGATCGCGCTCATGATGGCGCGAATGCGCTCGGCACCTTCGAGCGCGCCGCGTGCGAGCTCTTGCAGCTCGTGGACGCGCGGGTTGTCGCTCGTGCGATCGACAGCCGGGAGCATGCGTACGATCTGGGTCAGGCGGATCAGCACATAGGTCAGCGGATTGTTGATCTCGTGCGCGAGCCCCGCGGCAAGCGTGCCGAGCGTCGCGAGTCGATCTACTTCGGCTGCCTTGACCGGTGCGAGTCGCTTGTCCCGCTCGGCGATCACCTGCTCGATCGCCTTGCTCAACATGTTTCCATCGATCGGCTTGCGCAGAAAGAGCTCGGCATCGACTGCGGCGGCGGCCGGATTGGAGCTGCCGGAAATCGCCACGACCGGGATCGTCGCGAGCACCGGATCCTTGCGTTGCGCGAGACGAAACTGCCAGCCATCGAGACCTGGCATCATGAGGTCCAGCACGACAACGTCCGGGCGAGTTGCCCGTAACTGGCGCAGGCCTTCCTGACCGTCGACGGCCGTCAGCACCACGTGTCCCGAGTCGGCGAGCGTTTCGCACAGCGCATCGCGGAGGTCGGTGTCGTCCTCGACGACCAACACCCGGAGCGGTGATTCGGCGGGGCGTGCGCTAGCGCTCGCTTGCATGCGTGCGCTAGCGATCAAGCGCCGTGCCGGTGATTGCTTTCGAGAGCGGCGAGCTGGCGCAGCTTCTCCCACAAATGCTTCCGCGAGATCCCAAGTAGACGCGCAGCCTGCGTCTTGTTGCCCTGCGTCGCCTCGAGCGCGTGACGCAGGTACTCGCGTTCGAATGCGTGTAGCGCGTCGGCGAGCGGTTTGATCTCACGTTCGCGTGACGGCGGGATGGCCTTGAGGGTCGGAACAATCTCCCGTGGCAGATGCTCGAGATCGATCTCGCAACCGCCGGCGAGGACGATCGCACGTTGGATCGCGTGCTCGAGCTCGCGAACGTTGCCGGGGAACGAGTAGGTCGACACCATCGCCCAGGCGCGCGGCGAGAGCGTGGGGCGCCGACCTGGCTGCGCGTGCTTTTGCAGAAAGTGCTCGACGAGCAACGGGAGATCGCCGGTGCGCTCGCGAAGTGGAGGCACGTCGAGATCGAGGACTTTGATCCGATAGTAGAGATCACCGCGGAACGATCCATCGGCGACCATCGCCGAGAGCTCGCGATTCGTAGCCGAGATCAGCCGAACGTCGACAACGATCTCGGCATTCGTGCCGAGCGGCTGAATCCGGCCGTCCTGCAGCACGCGCAGCAGCTTGGCCTGCGCCGCGAGCGATAGGCCATTGATCTCGTCGAGGAACAGCGTTCCGCCCTGCGCGGCCTTGAACTTGCCGTCGCGCTTCTGCATCGCTCCGGTGAACGCGCCGCGCTCGTGACCGAATAGCTCCGCTTCGATCAGGGTCTCGGGAAATGCGGCGCAGTTTACGATCACGAGAGCTTCGTTGCGGCGCGAGCTCCGCTCGTGGATGAGATGCGCGAGCAACTCTTTACCGGTCCCGCTCTCACCGGTGAGGAGTACGGGTGCGTTGGTTACTGCGATCGCGGATAGCCGCGCGAGCACGAGCTCGATGGCCGGAGAGCGGCCGATGATCGGTAGCGCGGGATCGAGGTCCTCGGTAAGCGCGCGCCGCGCGTGTGCGAACGTCTCGTGGGTCGTGGCACGTTGCTCGTGCTGGTCGACGATCACGACGAGATCGCGTTCGGTGACCGGGGGCCGCAGGCGCACCAGCTCCACCGGCGCCGCAACACGGTCGCGCAGCTCGCTCGCATCTGATGTGGTGGCCGTGACAACGAGGTCGAACGCGGTTTCCGTTAGGAGGCCGATCGCCTGCGACGAGTCGACGGCGACCACGTCATGGCCGTGGCCGCGCAGCGTGGTGGTCGCCATGCTGCGTGCCGTGCCATCGTCGTCGATAACGAGGATCCGGGACATTCGCCGCTCTGTTTTCAAGGCTAGTCCCGGAATTCACTCTGATCACCCTCGCTGTAACGTGGAACAACGGTTACTGGAGCGGACCACGCAGATCGCTACCAAATGGTGACGGTGTTCCTTTGGATCGTGTCGGTTGGGTAACGCCGACCGCTCGGCTCGATTACACACATCGCAGCACAAGAACGGACGTGATGCGCGTGCGCGCGTGGCACGCACGATGAACGCCGCGCCCGTCATGAGGGTCCTCGTGATCGATGATGACGACAGCCTACGCGCGATGATCAGCGAGCTGCTGATCGAGATCGGATACGAGCTTGTAGGCTTCGCGAGTCTCGACGAGGTTGTGGACAATGCGAGCTTTCGCATCGGCCGCGACGATCTGATCTTGATCGATCTCGATGCGCGACGAGCCGCCGAGCTCCGCGCGCCGCTGACGAGCGCATTCCCATACACAGTCGCCATCACCGTCGGAGACGGAGACTACGAAGCGATTCCTCGCGTGCAGCTTCGAAAGCGTGCGAGGCGTGCGCGCGCGTCACAGCGAGCGAGAGCAACACGCGCGACCGGCGCAAATTAGTCGCAGCGGTGACCGTCGCGCGTCCGCACGCGAAGTGGCACAGACGTTGAGTTACGTCGCTTCGCAGTCAACGGTCACGCGCAGCGAGGGCGCGTGGCACCTGGAGGTAGCGATGAAGTCACTGCGGCGCCACCGACAGTCTTCTCCGCGGCACGATGCCTTGGCTTCGTCGAGCGGCACAGCCGAGCGCCTGGATCGGCCAATCCGCGACGTGATGAGCCGAGACTTCATCTGTGTCTCTGGCGACCTCGGCATCGACACTCTTGAAGAGCTGTTGCTCGAGCGTGATCTGTCGGGCGTGCCGGTCATCGATCACGAGCGCCGCTTGATCGGCTACGCGACGATGACCGACATCATGCGCGAACATCACGATCGTCCGGATCCGGCGCCTGCAGAGCGCACGGAATGGGGAGGGCACACCGAATCGGCACCGAAGACCGTCGCCGAGGTGATGACGCCGGTCGCACTCGAGCTACAGGAGCAGAGCACCGTTGCTATCGCGATCGAGCTGATGACGTCGCGCGGGGTGCATCGCGTGCCGGTTGTATCCAATGAAGGCGTATTGGTCGGCATGATCACGGCCGACGCGATCCTGCGTTCGTTCGCAAAGCGGGCCACCAAGGTGCATGTCGACGAGCACACGGCCGAGGCCGATCGTGTCGTCTCGCTTGGATTCATGACGAGTGGCCTCGCCCACCAGGTCAACAACGCGCTCACTCCGATGCGTCTCAGCCTCGGCCGACTCACGAGCTTCGAGCTCTCGCGGCGGCCGTTATCCCCGGAGCGCATGCATCGCGTCGAGCTTCTTCAGGATGTCCGCGAGGGACTCGAGCGCATCGAGCGGATCGTTCGTGCGCTAAAGGTGTTCTCGCACGCGGATGAGAAGGAGAGTCATCCGGTGGATGTCTGCGACGCGCTCGAGACCGCGCTCGCCGTCGCGAATCACGAGATCCGGCATCGCGCGAAGCTCGTGCGCGACGTCAACCCGATGCCGCTCGTCGACGCGCGTGCCGAGGACTTGCGCCAGGTCTTCATCAACCTGTTGATCAACGCAGTTCACGCGATCCCGGAAGGCGAGGCGCATGTTCACGAGATTCGCGTCACGACGTGGACGAACGCGCGAGGTCGCGCCGCGGTCGAAATCAAGGACAGCGGCACCGGGATTCCGGTCGAGGCTCTGCCTCGCATCTTCGAGCCGTTCTTCACGACGCATCCCGGTCGCGCACTGGGCCTCGGCCTCGCTGTCACGCGGGACCTCGTGGCGTCGTTCGGTGGCGAGATCGAAGTCGACAGCGTCGTCGGTAGAGGCACCGCGATCCGGATCACGCTGCCGCCGAGTGAAAAGACCGCTCAGACATCGATCGCACCGCACGACGAGCGTGGCCGCGAGGCCGAGGCCAGAACGCGCCTGCGGATCCTGATCGTCGACGACGATCGCCCGGTTGCGGCTGCGATCGCGCTCGAGCTTGGTGAGCACGATGTCATCGTTGCCGAAAGCGGACGCGAGGCACTCGAGATTCTCCGCCGCGACAAAGACTTCGACGTGATCCTCTGCGACTTGATGATGCCGGAAGTCACCGGCATGGATGTCTACGAGTCGCTGCGGCTGATTGCACCTGCACTGGTTGGCCGCGTCGTGCTCATGACGGGCGGCGCGTTCACGCATCGAGCTGGCGAATTCTTGTCGACGGTCAATGCGCCGGTACTCGAGAAGCCGTTCGAGTCAGGTCAGCTGCAAGCGATCGTCAATGCGATCGAGCGGCAGCACGAGCTGGCCGAAGCGCCGATCCTCGCGGCGGACTACGCGGTGACAACGCCGGTGATAGGCGGAAGGGAGAACTAGCGATGGCCGAGCAACACGAAGATCCCGAACGACTTCCCGATGGCGTACCGCACATCGTTGTCGGTCTCACCGCCGCGTGTGCCGTCGTGCTCGCGATCGTGCTCGTGCTGGCTTGGTCACACGAACGGATTTCGGTCATCGTGCTGGCGGCGGTCGTCACCCCGGTGCTCGTGTCGAAGCTCGTCCAGAAATCCGAACGAGAACGCGATCACGTCCACCCTTCACGATGACGGAGGCCGCCCATGCATCCTCATCTTTCCACTCGGACGAGATACACACGTCAGGTCAAGCGCGACGTCGGCGGTAACGCGGCGATTCGCGCGCCGCCTCGACGACTGCTCTCGTTCAAGCTGAGTACGTGCGCGTCATGCGGCGCATCGACGACACGTCCGTTGTTTTGCGTAGACTGTGAGGACCGCGCGCGTCCACACCAAGACGACGACCCTTACGACGTTCTCGGTGGTGAAGGCGAGGATTAGGATGGCGACGCGCGCGGCCCTCACGCTACGCTCTTATCGATGCTTCACAATCGATCTGCGCCGCACGCGCGTGTCGTGCCGGTGCTTACCGTCGACAACGTTCGTGCGGCGGTCACGTGGTATGCGACGGTGTTCGGCTTCGTCGAGCACGTGCAGATTGGAGAAGGACATCGCGCTCAACTCGGACTCCCGGGAGGCGGCGAGCTGATCGTTGCGGAAGTGCGCCCGGGCCGCCGAACCCCGAGCGCGGGTCGATCGCACCAGGTCATGCTGAAGGTCGAAAATGCGGCGGCCGTCGTGGCGCTTGCTCGCGAGAACGGAGCGACCATCGTCGGCGAGCCGCACGACTGGGAGTTCGGCGAGCGCCAGGCGACGATCGACGACGTATTCGGCCATCAGTGGGTACTGACGCAGACGCTCGTCGACACCGCGCCCGAGCAGTGGGGCGGCAAGACCGTCACTCCCCGCTGAAACACCCCTTCAGCGTATCGATCGAGCTCGCCGCTGCGAAGCAGGTCCGGAGCTCCATCGACCACGAGCCGACGTCGCATGCAGCTTCGACCTGCTGCGGAAGATCCGTGACGTCTTCGTGCATGCCGGCGGCCTGAATCGTCGCCGCGATCTGCGGACCGAGCACTGCGCACGACAGGTTCGCCGGCACCGAGGTCGGCGCCTGCTGGGGCACCTGCCCCGCGCACAGATGCGCGTTGATCAGATCGCCAGCGGCGAGCGTGCAGTTGCGCTGATCGACCGACCAGTGCTCGGACTCGCAATTCGCCGCGTAGTGCGCGCCACACGTCTCGAAGCTCTCCTCGTCGGGCTGTGCGTTCGGACCATGCGTCGTGTCGGCTTGCAGCTCGGCCAGGTGGCGCCCGACTGCCGCGCAGTCGTTGCTCTCCGCCATCGAGCCGCTCTGGATCAGCGGCGCGAGTGACGGAGCATGCGCCTGCACGCGTTTGGCGACGTCGCAGAGCGATCCGTCGTGGCTGTGCGCGGCAGTTGCGCCCTTCGCAGCGTGCTCGTTGTCGAGCGCGGCGTGCGCGGCGGCGGCATGCGGTTCAGCATGCGCGTCGCTGTGCGTCGTGGTGAGGACAAGCGCAGCAGCGCCTCCAAGCGTAGCGGTTACAGCAGCAGCAATAGCAAGTTTGTGCATCGTCGATCCTTTCACAGCGGGTGAGGCATCGACATGCGAAGCAGATGCGGTGACGCCGACGAGCGCAAGTACCGACGCGGCGAATCCGGGCCGCGGGCCGCGCCGCGCGAGTCCACGCTCGACCGTCGCGACGCGTTCGGCGAGATAGCGCCGACCGCGCGACAACCGTTTGTTCGTGGTTGCGGCGCTGATTCCGAGCGAGCGCGCGACGTCAGCGATCGAGCGTTCCTCGTAGTAATAGAGGACGAGCGGCTCGCGATAGACGTCGGGCACCAGCGCGAGTGCCGCTGCAACGGCGCGCTCCGACTCCGCCTCGGTCATCTGATCGTACGGCGTCGTCGCGTGGGTCACGTCATCGACGTCACCGACGGTCTCGCGATGCGCTTGCCGGCGCATGTCGCGCGCGCGGTTGCGGGCAATCCCGCACAACCACGCTGCGAGACGTTGCTCGTCGCGAAGCTCGGCAAGGCGCCGCCACGCGATCACGAACGTGTCTTGCGCGACGTCGTCGGCAAGCGCTCGATCGCGCACGCCCGAAAACGCCACCGCATACACCGCGCGCTGGTAGCGTTCGATGATCTGAGCGAAGGCGTCGCGATCTCCGCGCCGGCTCGCCTCGATCAGCGTCCCGTCACCTGCTTGCATGTCGTCTTGTAGTGGATGTCGGGGCCGATTTCGGACCGAAAATCCGCAAGCAGAAGACCTCAATGATTCAGAGCGCGTACGTCAGCGCGCCACGCGGTAGATGTCGCCGGTGTCCTTGTTGGCAAAGTAGAACGCCGGTGGCGTTGCTACGACCGCAAATGGATCCTGCGAATCGAGCAGCGTCGTCTCGGGACCGCCGGTGGTCGACAAGACATACGAGCCCCACTGCAGGCTGTCATCGATCGCGTCGATGCCCGAGCGCAAGCGGTGCGGAGTCATCCCCAATGGCTCGACGGCGCCGCCGGCACGAGGGACGCGATACGCCGTCGCGTACCCGCACGTCCCGGTGCAGCCGACGAAGTAGACGTACTGATCGTCGATGGTCATCTGCGGCGCGATCATGTTGGTCACGAGATCCGTGATCTGTTTGGTCTGCACTTCGACTTGTACGACGCCTAGCGAATCCGTGAAGTAGAGGATGCCGGCATCGATGCTCATCTCGTAGGGCGTCGCGTTCGCGCGTGCCCGAGCGATGAAGTGCGGGTTGCCACCCGTCGTCGGCATCTTCAAGATGCGCGCTTCGCCGGTAGTACTAGCGAGCGTGTCGCCGTAGTAGATCCAACCGCCATCGACAACCAGTCCGCGCACACCCATCGGCGTCGCCACGGTCGTCGGCGTACCGCCGGTCACTGGAAAGCTCACGATCGATCCGACATAGTTGTTCAGCGCGTCTCGAGTAACGGCGACGTAGACGACCCCGCCGACGACCTGGAGTCCGAGGACCCAGCCGGGCGCCGTATAGAGCGTTTCGATCGCACCGCCTGCGAGCGGCATGCGTTGGATCGCAATGGCGGAGCTGTCATTGCGCGCCCAGTAGAGATGCGTCGTGTCGGTCCGCAGGATCTCGATGCCAGGGCCGCCGTTCCCGAGCGGCTGCAGCGTGGTCGCCGCATCGGATCCTGAGCCACCGCCGCCGCCACCGCCGTCACCACTACCTCCTCCTCCTCCTCCTCCTCCTCCTCCTCCGTCCCCACCGTTCGGATCGATCGCCGCATCGTTACGCGGATTGCCTCCGCCGCCGGAGCCGTCGTCATCGTCGAGTCCCGACGAGGTCGAACCGCACGCGACGAGCCACAGTCCACACGCGATAGCCCACAACCGCATATCGACCATGTTCCCCGATTGCGACGTTGGTTGCGAGCACGATCGTCGCGCCAACGGTTAGTGCAACGAACGGCTGCACTTGCGCAGGCAACACGAAGTCGTTAGCGCCGCGTCGGCGCCGCGAGGTGCGTGCGCACGTCCCACAGCTCCGGGTAGAACGTGAGCTCGAGCGCCTGCTTGAGGAAGCCGACGCCGGAGCTGCCGCCGGTACCCTGCGCAAAACCGATGATGCGCTTGACCGTCGTCATGTGCCGGAAGCGCCACAGCTGGAACCGCTCCTCCACGTCGACGAGCTTCTCGCACATATCGTACGCATCGTAGTGGCGCTCGGGCTCTGCATAGATGGTGCGGAACACCTCGAGCACCGCCGCGCTCCGCGTGTACGGCTGCGTGAAGTCACGCTCGATCCGATCTTGCGGAATCGCGTAGCCCTTGCGCGCGAGCCAGCGCAGAAACTCGTCGTAGAGCGACGGCGCGGCGAGCCGCGCAGCGAGCTCGGCGTGAATGTGCGGATCGTGCGCGTGCGGCTTGAGCGTGTTCGCGTCCTTGTTGCCGAGCACGAACTCGAGAGCGCGGTATTGGTAGCTCTGAAAACCGCTCGCCACGCCGAGCGCATCGCGGAACTGGAGGTACTCGCTCGGCGTCATCGTCTCGAGCACGGCCCACTGTTCGAACAGCATCCGCTGCACGTGAGCGACGCGCGCGAAGATCTTGAACGTCTCGACGAGCCGATCGGAGCGGACGAGCTTCACGGCGAGATCGAGCTCGTGAAGCAGCAGCTTGATCCACAGCTCGCTCGTGTGATGCTGGATGATGAACAGCATCTCGTCGTGAACCGCCGTGACCGGACGCTGCGCGGCGAGGAGCTCGTCGAGATGCAGATAGTCGCCGTAGGTGCTGCCCTTCGACAGCTTGAGGTGCATGTTGCTCTCGAGCTCGCGGCGGTTCTCGCTCATGGCGGGAATCTACTCCAGACTCGAGGTTCTGCCCGCCCATCGAAACGCGGTCTCGACCTCACGGGCGGACTAACCACCCGAGTATGTTGCGCAAGATGCGCGTAGTAATTGTCCTGTGTCTGGTGGCTTGTGGCGAAGCTGCCCGACGCTGGGCTGTAACAGTCACTTGCGCCGGGACGCTCGCGTGCCTTCGATCAATGCGCGCTTGGCGCGCAGCGCGTTCACGATGAAGTCCCGCAGCACGCGCACACGCGTCGTCGTGCGAAGATCGCGATGCGTGAGTACCCAGAGCGGTGCAGACGCTTCGTTCATCAGCCGCACGCGCCGCCAGGCGGGCATCACTTCGCCGAGCGCGCACGGGATGATACTGACGCCAGCGCCAGCATCGATGCCTTCACGCAGACCCCAGCCCGTGGTCACGCGCACCGCGACACGAGCCCGCGGTACGTTCTTCTCGATCCACCGTGCGAACGCCATCTCGGAGCCTGCCTCCCAGCCGACCCAGTCGAGCGCTTCGAGATCTTTCGTGTTGCGCCCACGCAGATACGACTCGGAGCCGTAGATGCCGACGCCAGCCTTGCACACGCGATGGCCGACGAGCTCGGGCGGCGGATCAGCGGCGACGCGGATCGCGACGTCGGCCGCGCGATGCGCGAGATCGACGAAGCCGGTACCGAGTGCGACCGTGACGTCGATACCGGGCTGCGCCTTTGCGAGCTCCGCAAAGATCGGGAACAACAGCGGCGCGAACGGATCGGGGACGGTGACACGCACCGGGCCGGTCAACCGCAGATCCTGTCCGCTCACACGACGCTCGAGATTCGTCACCGTTTCTTCGAGAGTCGTCGCGGTTTCGAACACGTCCTGTCCGGCGGGCGTGGCTTCGTAGCCTTCACCCTTGTCGACGAACAGCTGCACGCCAACGGCGGTCTCGAGCGAGTGCAGACGCCGGAGCACCGTCGAGTGACTCACGCCGAGCTCGCGTGCCGCTTTGCGGATCGAACCGGCGCGACCGAGCGACAGCGCGGTGCGGAGATCGTCCCAATCGATGTGGTGCAGATTCGGACCAGCCCTACTCATTTTTGCAGTCTATCGGTCCGCAAGCGGTCCGGGTACCAAGGAGGCATGCAAACGCACTCGATCGCTAACGCCCGCACGTCGACCGAGGTGATGGTCCTCGGACCTGGTCAGGGCGAGGACGTCTGGTTCACGGACAACCTGCTCACGATCAAGGCGCGTCCCGCGACTGGCACCCAGTTCGGCGTCATCGAGAGCACGCTGCCGGAAGGCTCGCATACGCCGTTTCACCGCCACGACCACGAGGACGAAGCGTTCTACGTGCTCGAAGGCCGGATGAAGATCTACGTCGATGGCCGCGCGCCCATCGAAGTCGGTCCGGGTTGTTACGTGCACACGCCACGCGGTGCGGCGCACGGATTCGTGACGCTGACGCCGGTGCGCATGCTCGTGCTGTGCGGCGTCGAAGGCTTCGTCGAGATGGCGCGCGAAGCCGGCATGCCGGCGCCTCGCCACGAGCTGCCGCCCGCGGGGCCGCCCGATATCGCACGGCTCGAGGCGGCGTGCGCACGAAATCACATCACGTTGCTCGGCCCGCTGCCGGGGTGATCACCGGAGTCGCGCGCGGATATCGGCGTACGCGGTGTCGACGAGCTTGGCGAGCGCCGCAGCATCGATTGGCTGACCCGGCCGCAGCTTCACGTGCCGCCCGCGCTTACCGGTTCCTTCGAGCAGGCGAGCCGGATCGTCGAGCAGCGCGCCGAAGAAGAAGCCGACGTTCACGTGATCTCGGAACGCGTTGACGTAGCCGAATGCCGCCTCGCCGACACACGCGGTCGGCATTCCGTCGTGCATGAGCTCGCGCACGTCGCTGCCGCACTGCCGCATGCGCGCGAACCAGGTCTCGACGAACGGCCGCAGGTCATCGCGTTGCGCACGTAACCAGGCATCGATTGCTGGCTCGTGTTTCACCGCCGTCGGGAAGCGCATGATGCCGTCCACGCCGTGATGATACTGCACGTGGCGCGAGACGATTGCGGCGGCGCGCGCATCCAAGCGTGGTGACGCGATTCGCTGCGATGTCGTGGCTCACCAGCGCGGTGACGGTTGTCGCCGCACTCGGGACGGCGGTCCTCCGCGCGATCGGTAGCGAGTCGTGGCGGCCGGCGCTCGCGGTGACTCTCGCGGTCTTCGGCGTGCGCGTGGCTGTGATGGCATGGGGTGCGTCGCGCCGCGAGCTGCCATGGTCGCGACTGCTGTTGCCGGGAATCATCTGGCTCGAGGGCGCGGGCCTGGCGACGAGCTCGGCGGCCACGCTATGGCAGGTGCGGCTCGGGACTGCGGTCATGCTCGAGCTCGGATTCGTGGTGGTGGCGATTCGCGAGGTTCGCCGCGTCTCGGCGAGCAACGAGCCGGTGGACGACCGACTTGCACGCGCGTTCGGTGCACTGCTGCCGCCGGGCGCAGCGCGCTTCGTCGCGTTCGAGCTCGTCATCATTGGATCAGCGCTGCGCTTCGTGATCGGCGGTTGGCGCCGCGCGGTACCCGCGGGCTTCACCTATCACCGCGAGAGCGTGCTGCGATTGTTCCTGCAGTTCCTGCCGATCCTCGGAGTCGCAGATCTACTCCTCGTCGAGCTCGTGCTCCTTCCGCACGCGGCGACGTGGCTCCGGCTCGTCGTGCACGGGCTGGCGATCTACGGCCTGGTCTGGTTGGTCGGCTTCTACGCCTCGCTGCGCGGCCGGCCGCACCAGCTCGCGAATGGCCGGCTCATCCTTCATCGCGGGATGCTGAGACGGTCGCCGTGCCCGTGACCGACATCGCATCCGTCGAGGAATTGCCCGTGTTCGCAGACGATTGGAAGAAGCGCGCGTATCGCAAAGGGGCAATCCGGATCGACGTGCCGGGCCCGACCGTCCTCGAGCTTCGTCTGCGTACGTCTGCCCGGCCGTTCGGTGTGTTCGGCAACGGCGCCGCGAGCACACGTGTGCTCGTGTCGGTCGACGAGCCGGCGTCATTTATCGCTGCAGTCTCGGGTACCGCGGAACCCGCACACGACTAGGGTGTATTCCGGTGCGTTCGTGCGGCTCCAGGCGTTGATCGCGCCGCGTACATCGCGTGTGATCGAGTGATGAAGCTTCCGCGGCCCTCAGCGCAGTTGACCAGCACGTTGACCGAGCTCTCCGCCATCTTGCGCCAGCCGGCCGTGTGGACTCCGCACGCGCGGCTCGTCGGCAGGAAGCTGCCGATGATCGTCAAGGGCCTGCGCATGATCGGCAAGACCGACAAGACCGAGGCGCTGTCGATCGGCTCGTTGATCGAACAGAACGCGAAGCTTCGTCCGAATGCCGCGGCGATTCTCTATGAAGACCGTCGCTATTCAGCGCGCGACGTTCACGAGATGAGCAATCGCTGGGCGAACTGGCTCGCGGCGCGTGGCGTCGGCAAAGGCGATGTCATCTCGGTGCTGCTCGAGAATCGTCCCGAGGCATTGCTGATCATCGGCGGCATCGTCAAGCTCGGCGCGATCGCTGCGGTGATCAACACGAAGCAGCGCGGCCGGACGCTGCAACACAGCCTCGCGGTGGCGAAGGCGCGGTTGCATCTCGTCGGCGAGGAGCTGTGGGATTCCTTCGTCGAGGTCCGTGACGCGATCGGCGCGAGTGACAACGTCGCATGGGTGCGCGAGCAAACCAGTGCGCGCGTTCCCGCTGGCGCGATCGACGCGGCCGCAGCCGTTGCTAACGCGTCGCTCACGACGCCTGCCGCGCTCGCCGACGTACGTCTCGGCGACCCAGCGTTCTACATCTATACGTCGGGTACGACGGGCCTGCCGAAGGCATCGATCATGTCGCACAACCGCTGGACCAAAGCGGCCGGCGCATTCGGCATGTCGGCGCTCGCGGTCACCGAAGCCGACGTCATCTACCTCGCGCTGCCGCTCTATCACAACAACGCGCTCACCGTGGCGTGGGCGTCGGCGGTCTCGGGCGGCGCTGCGCTGGCGATCCGCCGCAAGTTCAGCGTCAGCAATTTCTGGGAGGACATCCGCAAGTTCCGCGCGACCGCGTTCATCTATATCGGCGAGCTGTGCCGCTACTTGCTCAACGCGGAACCGCGGCCCGACGATCGCAAACATTCGGTCCGCGCGATCTGTGGCAACGGTCTGCGCCCCGACATCTGGAAGGCGTTCAAGACGCGCTTCGGCATCGACGAGGTCTACGAGTTCTACGCCGCATCCGAAGGAAACATCGCGTTCGTCAATCTACTGAACCTCGACGCGACGGTCGGTCTGTGCCCTGCGCCGTACGCACTCGTCAAATACGACATCGATCGCGACGAACCGCTGCGCGGTCCCGACGGTCACATGGTGCGCGTCGGTCGCGGCGAGATCGGTCTACTGATCGGCGAGGTCACCGAGCGCTACGCGTTCGACGGCTACACCGACAAGGCCGCGAGCGAGAAGAAGCTGTTCCGCGACGTCTTCCGCAAAGGCGACGTCTGGTTCAACTCGGGCGATCTGCTTCGCGACCAAGGCTTTCGCCACGCGCAGTTCATCGACCGCGTCGGTGACACGTTCCGGTGGAAGGGCGAGAACGTCTCGACGAACGAAGTCGCCGAGGCTCTCAACACGTTCCACCAGGTCGCCGAGTCGACCGTGTACGGCGTCCAGGTTCCCGGTACCGACGGCAGGTGTGGCATGGCAGCGCTCGTCCTTCGCTGTGCCGTCAACGACTTCGACTTGCGCGGATTCACGCGTCACGTCGAGTCGCAGCTACCCGCGTATGCACGTCCGCTGTTTCTCCGAGTTCGCCCCGAGCTCGAAGTGACCGGTACGTTCAAGCAAGTGAAGAGCGATCTGCGTCGCCAGGGTT